>JAGAQZ010000035.1 GCA_017622505.1 Lachnospiraceae bacterium | reverse complement strand
ACCGCCACCGCCGCCACGACCGCCGCCGTAGCCGCCGCCACCGAAGCCACCGCCACCGCCGTAGCCGCCGCCACCGGAACGGGCTACGCTGGAAGCACTGCGGGTTGCTGAGTGGAATGAACGTCCGGAAACATGATGGAAGCTTCTGGAACGGTAGCAGGGATTGCTAAGCATTTCACTCTGCATTGCTTCAGGACAGTTAATGCTGATTGCCTTAACAATTTTTTCGGATAAACCGAATGCTGTAGCGTATACAAGGTATTTTTCCCAAATGGGCAATTCTACAAAGGTGCGCTCCTTAATCAAAGTATCGCTGTTTAAGAAGTCGTATAAGCCACGCCATTTCTCGTATTCTTCCACACCGCGTTGTGTCAGTAAGATATACTTACGCGCTCTGATGCGGATTAAGATACCACAGGCAATACATACAATACCGATAATGAAGTAAGCACCGAAAGCCAAACCGATTCGGGTATCATATGAAATAAGATTTAGCAACACGATTGCTAAAATACCACAAATCCAAAGGAATACAGAAATTGAATTCATCTGTTTCTTGGGCTGTGTGTAATCAGCCTTTTGCAAGTAACCTTCTTTAATACCGATATTTACAACGGAACGATTCATGTTTCGTACAAAAGTATCTGTGTTGGAATAGTCCTTGGAAACTCTGTACTGGAAGGTACTCATCAGGATAGAATCGCTGTTTGCATGACGAATCAGCAAGTTGTAGTAGTACTCTTCGGTCTGTGTAAGCGGTTCATAATATGTACTGTCTGTAACCGTTAACTGTTCGGATCCGTCAGCCGCCATATTCATCTGACCGGCAGGCGTTTTGTTCGGACGTTTCTTAATGATGATTTCCACACTGTCGCCGGAAAGCTGTTTTAACTCAATGTATTTTTTGCGGGCAAGACTTAAAAGAATTGCGGAATAAATACCGGAGTCGTCTTTGGGTTGTTTGTCTCTTGCAAATACCAAAGCAGCAGCAAATTTCGGGTCCAAATCGCTTGGAATGTCGCGATAAAACTGTATATCCACGGAAGGTTCGTAGAAGTTGTATTTCTTCTTAACCAAAGCCTTGGAAGATAAAGAACAAACAATAATGAGCGCCGAAGCTGCAAGGGAAAGCGCAAGAATTATAACTTTAAATATGGTAGCCGTAGGCTTCTCATCTAAGTATGAATTATAGCTGTCTTTCCATTCTTCCAAATAATCGGTGTCTGACCACATATTGTCGGGCGCATATTCCGTAAATACATGTCTGTCTTCGCCGAAGGAAACAATTTCAAATTCAATGAATTCGTTAAATGATTTAAACTTCAAATCGCTTTTATCCAAATCAATGGTAAAAGTATGATATCCGGGATTGGCAGTTGTAGATTCCATAACGGGAAGCGTGTGCTTATTTGTTCCGTAAGAATTGAAGTAGTAATTGCCTTCTGCCGGCATGTCCTTATCGGGAATCAAAATCTCAGCTTTATAGGAATCCAAATGCTTACAGGTTTCGCCGGAGTACATGGTCAGATAAAGGTCGGAACAATCGTTGTAACGTAATGCTGCATTGTGAATCTCGTATTCGATTTCGAAAGTCATTTCATCACGATACACGTCATCAATATAAAACATTAAGCATTCAAACTGATCGTAATCATTGTAAGGTCCTTCGCTGTGGAACCATTTGCCGGGTCCTAATTCGGAACTTACATAATCGTAATCGTCCCAATAAAGTTTCGGGCTTTCTTCCCACACAATTTCCGTGCCGTCGTCCAAAATCTGTTTTACAGAGTTGACCTCGTAATAAACGGGCACACCGTCTACGGTATCTTCGGGAAGGTCACGCCACAATTCCCAGAAACCGTTATCTCTGGACGCCGCGTGAATGTCAAAAGTTAATCGTTCCGTGATTATCACTTTGCCTTCACTGCCGGGTTCGTCAACCACAACAGCCTGATATTCCACATCGGTTATGCGGGCATAATCGAAGGGATTATCGGTGTTTTCCACCCAGGCAGCCAGCATTGTGCTCCAACAGGGTGAAGTAAACATGAAAAACATGATGAAAAAGATAATCGTGGATATAAGTCCGGATTTGTTTTCGCTCATCTTTTACCCTCTTTCTGTAAAAATATAATTAAAATAAGTATATATAAAAAAAGAGATGGTGTAAAGTGAAATAAAAATTCAGTGCGAAAGCAAAACTATTTTTCTTAATATAAGAGATACTATTATATTTAAAATGCTGAAGCGTTTATGGTATAATGAAAGTGGTTTTAAGGGAAACTGTGAAAAAGGCAGTAAAAATGTGCTTTTAGGGATGTTCCAAAGGGGGATTCGGATGATAAAGAAAGTAGTTATTGTTCTGATGTTTTGTCTGTTATTGTGCGGTTGTGCGCCTGCTGTGAAATATAAAATTGAAGGCGCAAATGTAAATGTGCAAAGTATTTATTTTCAGGATACTGAGACTCTGGTATGCAGTAAAGACAGTCCGTATTTTACGCAGATTTTAGAACAGATTGAGGATGTGTCCGGGCAGAGGCCTGTTAATCCGGAAATGCATGTTTTTGTTCACGATCCGGACATTACTCTGGTGGCGACCAATGATGTGACATACGAGATAGGAAGCGCAGTTCCGGAAGCAACCCCTACGCCGGATAGTGACGGATATTCAGGTGACAGATATTCCGGTGATACATATCAGGAATTTTTATACATACGGAAATTAAAAGCCGGAAACGCGGTTGATTTCACATACTACGATAGAGATGAAGAGGCGATAGAGTTGTTTCGTCTGCAGGATGAAGCAATCGGATATGAATTTACTTCCGGAACCATTTCAGATGCTACGGGAGTGGTAATTGGTATTTTTGAAGAGAAAAAAGGCACGAGATGCGTGGTTGACAGTACGGAATATGGATGGCTTCATATTTACGTAGAAGATTCGGATAATGTGATTGAAGGTGATATGGTGAAGTTTAACATTACTTCCGTCGACGAAGACAGAGATTATCACGGAACCATAGAAAATCTTACGGATAATGACGTGACACAAACCGCAGAAGAGTACCTTACATCACTTAACTTTGAATATTATATTATGACAGTGCCCAAAGAACCGGAGATGTATGATGTGTCGCTGGGGGATGTAAGTATGGACGAAAATGAGGAAGATTTGGATTTCACATTGAGTTTGAATGATGATAGTTTGCCGGGAAATATTCTGCGTGAACTGGACCAAAAGTATGATGAAGAGTTTTTTGAAGACCATTTTCTTTTACACTACGGTATGAGAGTAACCGAGGCGGAAGTGACGGCTGTGGTGCAACAGGAATGGCTGGGCGGAGATAACTATGTGTATATAAAAAAATTGACGGATGAAGAAGTTCCGGATACGGAACTCAAGATTATCTGGATTGAAGTGGAGAAAGACCGTTGGGACGAGTGCGGTTTTTATCCGTATGTGTACGAATAGCAGTAATTGATGAAAGGCTGAAAAATCTTGAAATCTTTTGAATAATCATATTGACGAGCACCTTAATTATCTAGTATAATTACCACGGATTACTACAATTTGGTTAAAGCAGATTGTTAGTAACCCATAAATAAAAAATAATAAAGAAAGAGGTTTTAATCAGATGGCAAACATTAATTTGGAAAAGTACGGCATCACCGGAACAACTGAAATCGTGCACAATCCTTCCTTCGAATTATTATTCGAAGAAGAAACCAGAGCTGATTTAACAGGCTATGAAGTAGGTCAGGAAAGTGAACTTGGCGCTGTTAACGTTATGACTGGTATTTATACAGGACGTTCTCCTAAAGATAAGTATATCGTTATGGATGAAAATTCTAAAGACACTGTATGGTGGACATCAGACGAATACAAGAACGACAATCATCCTATCTCTGAAGACGTATGGGCTGAATTAAAGGCTCTCGCTCAGAAGGAACTTTGCAACAAGAAGCTCTTCGTAGTAGATGCTTTCTGTGGTGCTAACGCAGACACAAGAATGGCAGTTCGTTTTATCGTAGAAGTAGCTTGGCAGGCACACTTTGTTAAGAATATGTTCATCCAGCCTTCAGCTGAAGAACTTGAAAACTTTGAGCCGGACTTCGTTGTATACAACGCTTCTAAAGCTAAAGTTGAAAACTTTAAGGAATTAGGCCTTAACTCTGAAACAGCTGTTGCATTCAACATCACAAGCAGAGAACAGGTTATCCTTAACACATGGTACGGCGGTGAAATGAAGAAGGGTATGTTCTCTATGATGAACTACTACCTCCCTCTTAAGGGTATTGCTTCTATGCACTGCTCAGCTAACACAGATATGAACGGCGAAAACACAGCTATTTTCTTCGGTCTTTCAGGAACAGGTAAGACAACATTGTCTACAGATCCTAAGAGACTCCTTATCGGTGATGATGAGCACGGTTGGGATGACAACGGTGTATTCAACTTCGAAGGTGGTTGCTACGCTAAGGTTATCAACCTTGATAAAGATTCTGAACCCGACATCTACAACGCAATCAAGAGAAACGCTCTTCTTGAAAATGTTACATTGGATGAAAACGGCAAGATTGATTTTAATGACGGTAGTGTAACAGAAAATACTCGTGTATCTTACCCTATCGATCACATCAACAACATTGTACGTCCCGTATCAGCAGCTCCTGCAGCTAAGAACGTAATCTTCTTATCAGCAGATGCATTCGGCGTACTTCCTCCCGTATCAATTTTGACACCGGAACAGACAAAGTACTACTTCTTATCAGGCTTTACAGCAAAGCTTGCAGGTACAGAACGTGGTATTACAGAACCTACACCTACATTCTCAGCATGCTTCGGTCAGGCATTCTTAGAGTTACACCCTACAAAGTACGGTGAAGAACTTGTTAAGAAGATGGAAGCGAACGGTTCTAAGGCATACTTGGTTAACACAGGATGGAATGGTACAGGAAAGCGTATCTCTATTAAGGATACTCGTGGTATCATCGATGCAATCCTTGACGGATCAATCGAAAAGGCTGCTACAAAGAATATTCCTATCTTCAACTTCGAAGTTCCTACAGAGCTTCCCGGTGTAGATACAAACATTCTTGATCCTCGTAATACATACGCAGATGCTTCTCAGTGGGAAGAGAAAGCAAAAGATCTTGCTTCTCGTTTCAACAAGAACTTTGCTAAGTATGAAGGAAATGAAGCTGGTAAGGCATTAGTAAGTGCTGGTCCTCAGTTATAATTTT
>JAGAQZ010000034.1 GCA_017622505.1 Lachnospiraceae bacterium | reverse complement strand
TTATATGATATGCACGAACTCGGAATTAAATATGACAAACCTTATCGTAAAAGTGCCCGTATCGTAGGTGATACCATGGGTAAATATCACCCTCATGGTGACAGTTCCATTTACGATGCTTTGGTTGTTATGACTCAGGATTTTAAGAAGGGACTTCCTTTGGTGGACGGCCACGGTAACTTCGGTAATATCGAAGGTGATTCCGCTGCGGCAATGCGTTATACAGAAGCCCGTCTTCATAAAATTACTCAGGAAGCGTTTCTTGCGGATTTAGACAAGGATGTAGTGGATTTTATTCCGAACTTTGATGAAACAGAGAAGGAGCCTTCTGTTTTACCTGTTAAAATCCCGAATCTTTTGGTAAATGGCGCAGAAGGTATTGCGGTTGGTATGGTAACAAGTATTCCGCCTCATAATCTTGCGGAAGTGATTGATGCCACCAAGGCATATATGAATAATCCCGACATTACAACAAGGGAATTGATGAAATATGTTAAGGGCCCTGATTTTCCTACCGGCGGTATTGTAATCAATCAGGATGACTTGCTTGAGATTTACGAAACTGGTATGGGTAAGGTAAAAATCCGCGGTAAAGTGGATGTGGAAAAGGGTAAAGGTGGCCATATTAACCTTGTGATTTCGGAAATTCCTTATACAATGATTGGTGCCAACATTTCTAAATTTTTACAGGATGTTGCAGCATTGTATGAAACCAAGAAGACAACGGATATCGTTGATATCACAAACCAGTCTTCCAAAGAAGGTATCCGTATTGTAATTGAATTAAAGAAGGATACCGATGTCGAGAACTTCAAGAATATGCTTTATAAAAAGACGCGTCTTGAGGATACTTTTGGTGTAAATATGCTTGCAATTGCGGACGGCAAGCCTGAAACCTTAGGTTTAAAACAGGTAATTAAGCATTGCGTAGACTTCAGCTACGAAGTAAACCACAGAAAATACACCAATCTTTTAGCCAAAGAGAATGAAAAACGAGAAGTCCAGGAAGGCTTAATTAAAGCTTGTAATGTCATTGACTTGATTATCGAGATTTTACGCGGTTCCAAGGACCGCGCTATGGCGAAAAAGTGCCTTGTAGAGGGTGTTACCGACGGTATTAAATTTAAATCCAAAGAATCTAAAATTATGGCACAGCAGCTTATGTTCAGCGAGCGTCAGGCAAATGCCATTCTTGAAATGCGTTTGTATAAGTTAATCGGCTTGGAAATCCAGGCTTTGATTGCAGAACACGACCAGACAATGGCCAATATCTATCGTTACGAGGATATTTTGGACAGCAGAAGTTCCATGACCCAGGTGATTATCAAGGAATTGGAAGATTTCAAGAAAGAATACAGCAGAGCGCGTCGTACCATGATTGAAAATGCTGCAGAAGCAGTTTATGAAGAAAAGAAGCCGGAAGAAATGGATGTTTATGTTATGGTTGACCGTTTCGGATACGTGAAGAGCGTTGACAAGGCAACTTACGAGCGTAACAAAGATACCATTGAAGCCGAGAATAAATACGTCTTTGTATGTAAAAATACCGGCAGAATGTGTATTTTTACGGACAAGGGACAGTTATACACTATCAAAATATCCGATATTCCTTTCGGAAAACTTCGTGACAAAGGTGTGCCCATTGATAATATCAGCCCTTATTCATCACAGAATGAGCGAATTCTTTGCGCTACAAGCCAGACAGAGTTAAATCTCTATCGCCTTGTATTCGTAACCAAGACTGCTATGGTAAAAGTTGTTGACGGTGGTGAATTTGACGTAGCAAAACGTTCCGTTGCTGCAACCAAACTTGCAGATGGTGACGAAGTGGTATGCGTAGAAGTATTAAAAGAACAGCGTAATATGATTCTTATCTCAAACGACGGATATTTCTTACGATTCCCGTTGGAAGAAATTCCCGAGAAGAAGAAGGCTGCCATCGGCGTACGCGGTATGAAGTTAAACGGTAAAGCCTTAATTGACCAGGTTCACTTCTCAAAGAATGCCGTAGAAAGCAGTATTGAATACAATGGTAAGAAGATTGAATTAAATAAAATCAAACTTGGCAAGAGAGACAGCAAGGGTACTAAAATCAGAACCTAGGAGAAAATCATGAGAGTAATTGCAGGGAGTGCGCGTAGTCTCCAACTAAAGACTCCGCCCGGAAATCATACAAGACCTACTACGGATAAATACAAAGAAACACTTTTTAATGTGTTACAGTCATATCTTGGCGGTGCTGTATTTGTCGACCTTTACAGCGGAAGTGGTGGTATCGGCATTGAAGCATTAAGCCGCGGAGCAAAAAAAGCATATTTTGTTGAGAATAATACTGCAGCACATAAGTGCATTGCAGATAATTTGAACCATACGAAATTAGCAGATCAGGCCATTGTTTTAAAGCAGGACGTGCTTTTTGCCCTGCAGAATTCCATTCACGAGACAGTAGATGTGATTTTTATGGATCCGCCCTATGTAGAACATGCCGAAGTGCAGGTTTTACAGTTCCTTGCAAATTGGAAGTACCTGGATGAAGATGCAATTATCGTGGTAGAATGTGATTTAGAGGCTGATTTTGACTTTGTCGAAGGAATTGGCCTTGAAGTTTATAAAATCAAAGAATATAAAACATGCCAGCATGTGTTTATCAGGAGGAAATAAAGATGCGAGTCGCAATTTATCCCGGCAGTTTTGACCCGGTGACAAATGGTCATTTGGACATTATCAAACGTGCTTCCGGCCTTTTTGACAAAATTATTGTCAGTGTTTTGAATAATAGCGCAAAAACTCCGTTGTTTTCTGTGGAAGAACGTGTTAAAATGCTAAAAGAAGTAACCAAAGATATCCCGAATGTGGAAGTGGACAGTTTCAGTGGTCTGACAAGTGATTACGCCAAGAGTAAGAATGTTAAAGTTTTAATCCGTGGTTTACGTGCGGTAACAGACTTTGATTATGAATTACATCTTGCACAGACGAATTCACTTTTATCCGGCGGAAATTTGGAAACGGTATTTTTAACCACTGATTTGGCATATTCGTTCTTAAGTGCCAGTACAGTACGTGAAATTGCAAGTTTTAACGGTGATATTTCGAAGTGTGTGCCGGAATATGTTGCGGACAAACTTTATGAAAAATATGGACATAAGTAGAAGAGGGAGATACGGATATGGTAAGTAAAATTGAGCAGTTAATTGATGAACTTCAAACTTGTATTGATGATGCGAAGCCCAAATTTATGGATTCTACAAAGATTATTGTAGATAAGGAAGAAATCGAAGGCATTATCGATGCATTACGTAAGCAGACACCAGAAGAAATCAAGCAGTTGCGTAAAATTATTGCAAACAAAGATGCAATCTTAAATGACGCGAAAGAAAAGGCTGATGCTTTAATTAATCAGGCTACTGCTGAAACTACTGAATTATTAAGCGAACATCAGATTATGCGTCAGGCCTATGCACAGGCTGATGAAGTTGTTGCGTGCGCTACATATCAGGCTCAGGAAATTATTGACAGGGCTACCATTGAAGCAAATCAGGTCAGAGATGCTGCCATTCAGTATACGGATGATATGCTTGCGAATATGGAACAGATCCTTGCTTCTTCTATCGATTCAAATAATGCAAGATTTAATGATTTGCAGAATTCATTAAATCACTATTATCAGATTGTAAAAGCAAATCGTGAAGATTTACATCCTGCTGCTACAGGCGGAGACGCACCTAATGATGGAAATCCTCAGGTAACCGAATCAACTACCGGAGAAATTAATTTAGATATGCTTTAAAATATGCAACAAGGTACCGGTTTCTTACCACAAGGAACCGGTATTTTTGAGTTAAAAATCAGAACGGGAAATACAAAATAGATGCAAAAGAAGTTATTTAAAAGATTGTTTCTTGTACTGCTTCTTGTTTTAGGTTTCTGTATACAGTTTGATGTAATCGCAGAAGCAAAACGCGATGTGGTTATTGTCATTGACCCCGGGCACGGCGGTACCAACATGGGCGCAAGACATAACGGAGTCATTGAAAAAGAAGCCACAATGAAAGTTGCAATCGCAATGAAAGAAGAATTAGAAAAATACAAAGGTGTGGTCGTTTACCTGACTCGTAATGGTGATGACAGTATGGAATTGCTTGAGCGTGCTGAATTTGCAAGGGATGTTAAAGCTGATATTGTGTTAAGCCTTCATTTTAATATGTCAGAGGCCCATGATTTGCACGGAAGTGAAATGTGGATTTCTTCTACGGGCGGATTAAAACAAGAGGCTGAAAAGTTTGCAACCATTGAGCAGATGTTGTTAAAAGAATATGGCATCGAAAAACGTGGTTGTTTTACCCGATTAAACGATCTGGGAACGGATTATTACGGAATTATTCGAGAAAGTGCTAATTTTCAAATTCCCGCGGTAATTGTGGAACATTGTTACTTAGACAGACCGGAAGAATATGCCTTTTACGATACGGACGCAGCCCTTGACCGTCTTGGACGCATTGATGCAACTGCAGTTGCTATGGCATACAGATTATCTTCCGAAGAACTTGGCGTTGATTATTCAAGACATTATGTTTCAAATACAAAACTTCCTGATAATTTGTTAAAAGAAGATATTACGGCGCCTGAAACTGTAAATCTTCAGATTGTCGATTTCGATGAGAATAACAATCAAATGAAGCTTCACCTGTCTGTTTCGGAAGCCGAAAGTACCATGACTTACTATCAGTATTCTTTTAACGGAGGTAAGACTTTTTCGGATAAAATACCCTTTTATACCGAAAAAGAAATTGATTTCAGTACAAGTGCATATCCGACGGCAAACAGTGGTTTTATGGTGAGAGCATACAATGCGTACGGATTATATACCGACAGCGAAATATATGATTTAAATTTGGTTTTATTTGATATAAAAGAACCGGCAATTCGCGGTGATTTTATGGTGCCCGGTTTTATTACCGATGTTCTTGATGAAATCGAGGCATTTGCAGAG
Organism: Lachnospiraceae bacterium; assembly: GCA_017622505.1. Taxonomy (GTDB): domain Bacteria; phylum Bacillota; class Clostridia; order Lachnospirales; family Lachnospiraceae; genus UBA3766. Next base: position 16,657 of record JAGAQZ010000034.1, on the reverse strand, counting down.
GAATTACCGCCGGAAGTTAAAACAGCAGCGACGGCTGTGCTGATTATCGGAAGTGTATTTGGTTTGATAACAATGATTACGTTATTTATACAGAACCGTTCCAAGCATAAAATAAGCGAAGATTTTCAATCAAAAGCCAAAGGAGCGTAAGCAAGAGCCAAAGAAACCATTGAACTACTTTATGCGTTAAATATTTCGATAGTTTGCAATCGGTTTCGGACAAAATGCCGGCGGTTTGACATATACATGACAATCCGCCAATGGCTAAAAAGGGGATCAAAAGCAGAGAGGTCATTTTTAACCCTATACTGTAGAAGTCCTTGGTCATAAACAATGCACCATTAACTTCCAGCAACCAGGATAAAATACCTTGTAAAAGCAGATTGTCGTTGACAAAATGCATCGGAAGAAAGCGCAGCATATTAAAGAAAATCATACATGCACCAAGAAGAAGGGATGTACTGACGGCTTTGTTAAGTGAGTCTGTAAACGCTTCGGCGAATGTAGTTTGATTTGTATTTACTTTTAACTGTGAATATTTATGTATGTTTTTAGCAGGGCTAACTTTTTTATATATACTTTCAGTAGGATTGGATTTGTAAATATCATTTTGGTTATTATTTGAGATAATTTCAAACGCCTTACGATAAACAGTATATCGAAGAACGAAACCATATAGCAATGGAATTCCATACATTCCTACAAGCAATAAAACACGATAATCCGGGCTAAAAATCGGCAGTACAAGGCTGCAGAAGAAAACAGGACCGATATTATTACAGAACGCAAGCAGGAAATCAGCCTGTTTATCAGTAATTTGACCTTTGGATAACAAATCCCGGACAATAACCGCGCCCATAGGATAACCGCAAAGAAACCCCATAATCATTGTGTATTCGCAATAAACGTTGGTGCGGAAGATCTTATACAAAAAGGGATGAAGAAATCCAACGATTAAAGGTGCGATGCCAAGACGAATTATGAGACCTGAAATTACCATAAAAGGGAAAAGTGCAGGAATCATATTGTTAAACCACAATGTTAGACCGGTGGATGCATAAGACATAGCTTCGGCAGGAAACATTAAAATTTCAAATATTAGAAATATAATAAGAATTGATAAAAAAATACGCTTCATAGTTTTTTATTTTATTTTATGTGACGTTATTTTATCAAAGAACAGGAAAAGTTGTTTATAACAGTGATTATTTCATAATAGTCGATAAGAACGGAGAACAAATTGAGACTGGATAAGTTTTTAAGCAATGCCGGTGTCGGCAGTCGCAGTCAGGTAAAAATTTTAATAAAAAAGGGCCAGGTTAGCGTCAATGATATTAAGGCCAAAAGCGGCGATGATGTTGTTGATGAAAATAAAGATGTTATATTATGCCAGGGAAAACGAATTTCTTTGGTAAAGTATCGTTATTTTATGCTGAATAAGCCTGCAGGCGTGGTTTCGGCTACGGAAGATAACCTGGATAAGACCGTTCTTGATTGCCTGTCCAAAGAAGATGCTAGGGATTTGTTTCCGGTTGGGCGACTTGATAAGGATACGACAGGGCTTATGCTTTTAACCAACGACGGTGAATTGTCTCACAATCTTTTATCGCCACGAAAACACGTGGATAAAACTTATTATGTGACTTGTGAGTATGAAGTAACGGAAGAGCAGTTAGATTTGTTGCGAAAGGGTGTCGATATCGGCGATGATAAAATTACCCTGCCTGCACTTGCAAGAGCGGGTGCCCAAACCAATGAACTGTATCTAACCATTCGAGAAGGCCGTTTTCATCAGGTAAAACGAATGCTACAGGCGGTCGGCAACAAAGTAACGGCATTGAAACGTTTAAGTATGGGCAGTTTAAAGCTGGACGAAAGCTTAAATCCCGGCGAATACAGAGCTTTAACCGCTGAAGAATTAAGGGATTTAAAAGCCGGAAGCATCAAAATGCAGGCGTAAAATTATATTTAAATATATTTAAAAGCGAGAGAATATGAGCAACAAAGGATTTTTGCCGGTTTGTAAAGCAGATTTACAGGAAAGAGGCATAAAACAATTGGATTTTGTTTATGTGCTGGGTGATGCGTATATTGATCACCCCTCTTTTGGTGCGGCAATTATCGGGAGAGTGTTGGAATATAACGGTTTTACGGTGGGAATTCTGTCCCAGCCTGATTTCCGCAATCCGGATTCCGTTCTGGCCTTGGGAATTCCCAAGCTTGCATTTCTTGTTTCTTCCGGCAATATGGACTCTATGGTAAACCATTATTATGTGTCCAAAAAAAGAAGAACCAAAGATGCTTATACCCCCGGTGGCGAGGTTGGAAAACGCCCTGATCGTGCCGTAATTGTATATTGCAATATGATTCGTAAGCATTGTAAGGATATTCCGATTATTATCGGCGGAATTGAGGCGTCTCTGCGTCGTCTTGCCCACTATGATTATTGGTCAGATTCCTTCAGAAGGTCTATTCTTCTGGAAAGCGGTGCGGACTTGGTATCTTATGGTATGGGTGAAAAGAGTATTGTAGAAATTGCGGATGCATTGAATGCCGGAATTCCCGTAAAAGACATTACTTATATCCCCGGAACGGTTTATAAGCGCAAAGTTTTAAAAGACGATTTTGCGGAAGCGATTTTTTTACCGTCTTATGATGAAATGCTTGCAAATAAGAAGAAATACGGTGAAAGTTTCCTGATCCAGTCGCAGAATACCGACCCTATTAACGGACTTACATTAATTGAAAAGTATTCTGAGCATTGTTATATTATTCAAAATCCGCCTGCATTGCCTTTGAGCGAAAAAGAAATGGATGAAATCTATCATTTGCCCTATATGCGGGCAATTCACCCTTCTTATCATGCACTTGGCGGTGTTCCGGCCATTGAAGAAGTTCGTTTTTCGCTGACAAGCAACCGCGGATGCTTTGGTTCCTGCAATTTCTGTTCCCTTGCATTTCATCAGGGCAGAATTGTTCAGGTTCGAAGTCACGATTCCTTAATAGAAGAGGCAAAACAAATCATAGATATGCCTGATTTTAAGGGGTATATTCATGATGTTGGCGGTCCTACGGCGAATTTCAGACATACCGCCTGCAAAAACCAGTTAAAAACCGGTGCGTGTAAGAATAAAAAGTGTCTTTTTCCTGCGCCTTGTAAAAATTTGGACGCAGATCATTCGGATTACATTGCGCTTTTACGTAAGTTGCGCGGTTTGAAGAAGGTTAAGAAAGTCTTTGTCCGTTCCGGTGTGCGTTTTGACTACCTGTTGGCAGATAAAGATGATGCTTTTTTGAAGGAACTGGTAGAACATCATATCAGTGGGCAGTTAAAAGTTGCCCCCGAACACGTATCAGACAAGGTTCTTGATAAAATGGGTAAGCCCCGTCATGAAGTATATAAGCGTTTTGTTGCCAAATACGAGAAGTACAATAAGGAATTAAAGAAAAATCAGTTTCTGGTACCTTATTTTATGAGTTCGCATCCAGGCAGTACCTTAAAAGATGCAGTGGCACTTGCTGAATATATCCGCGATACAGGCTACATTCCCGAACAAGTGCAGGATTATTATCCTACGCCATCCACCATGTCTACTGTAATGTATTATACGGAAATTGACCCAAGGGACGGAAAGCCTGTGTACGTGGCCAAAAATCCCCACGAGAAGGCATTGCAACGTGCCCTGATTCAGTATTCCAATCCCGAGAATTATGATTTGGTGAAGGAAGCCTTGGAAAAGTGCGGGCGCAAGGATTTAATCGGTTTTGGCGAAAAGTGCCTGATTCGTCCGAGAAAACTTGCCAAAGAAAAGTCGGCTACACAAAAAACAAAAGATAATGCATACACCAAAAAGAATGTTTCGAAGAAACCAAAAAACAATATAAATACAAGAAAAACATACTCTGATGAAAAAAAAGCATCAGGAAAGGATAGAGACAATGGCAGAAAAAGGAAAAGGTAGTTTCGGATATTTGAAAAAACAGGCTATTAAACAGGGATTATTTGCTTTGGGTCTGTTGGCGGTCTGCGCCACAATTTTTTTAATCGGATTCTTCTGGTTGACGCAACATAATACAATTTTAACCGTGGTTGCTGTGCTTGGCCTGCTTCCGGTAGCGAAATTTATTGTATCCATGATTCTTTTTATGAAGGCAGAGCGGTTTAGTTGTGCACCGCACCTGTACGATGAAGTTATGAAGATTGCCGGCGATAGGAAAGATGATTTACTTGCGGGATTTGACTTTTATCTTACAAGTTATGATAAAAACTTTCCTTTAAGTGTAGCTTGTGTTGCCAAAGATTGTCTTATTGCATATACACCTTGGGAGAAATGTGATTGTAATAAATGCAAGGAACATTTCGAGGAATATATGAAAAAGAACGGTATTTCGGGCATCAGTGTTAAGGTTTTTACAGACGAGAAGAAGTTTCTGGAGCGCTTTAAACAGGTTCGCGATGATGATACTACCGAAAACGAGAAGGCAATGTATCGTTTGTTGCTTAATTTATCGCTGTAAGTTTTTCAAGGAGACCAAATATGAATAAGAAACCTCATTTAGTACTTTTAATTTTAGGTATTATATTAATTATAATAGGCATAGTTATTATATTGCCTATTGCATTTATATTGATTTCATGGATGCTTATGTCCTATTCGAGTACAACTGCTGATATTGTTTGGAATTTTGCTTTGTGGCCGACAGTATTGGCACTTCATATTATTCCCGGTATTGTTTTAATTATAAACTATTGTAAAATAGAGAAGAAAAAATAACAGCTGATGAGAATATAAAAAAACTGCTTTTTATATCATAAAACTATTTTGTGCGGTATTGAAATTATCAAAAAAGTTATTTTTATACTAATAAATATAAAAAAACATACGAAATATGAAATAAAAATGATATAATAGAAAAGATGTGTATAGAAATACATAAACGTAAAGGAGGAAGGGTTATGTTAGACAAGTCTTTTTATGATAAAGCTGACGAAATCATTGCCAACTATGGCACTGAACCCAAATGGTTAATTCCAATTATTCAGGACGTTCAGACAGAATATCGTTATCTGCCCCCTGAATTACTTACATATATTGCAGGTAAGTTGAACATTACAGAAGCAAAGGCCTACAGCGTTGCTACTTTTTATGAGAATTTCTCATTTGAGCAGAAGGGTAAGTATGTAATTAAGGTGTGCGACGGAACAGCCTGTCACGTTCGTAAATCAACAACTATTCTGGATCAGTTATATAAAGAATTGAAATTGGAGAAGGGCCAGCATACAACACCGGATATGCTTTTTACGGTTGAAACCGTATCTTGTCTCGGTGCCTGCGGTCTTGCGCCGGTTCTTACAGTAAATGATGAAGTTCATGCGGCTATGACTCCCGAAAAGGTGACAGCCCTGATTAAAGAATTGCGAGGTGAAAATTAATATGTTAAAGAACAGACAGGATTTAATCGATGCCCGCAATCAGGCAAAAGCAAAAATGGAGCAAGAGAAATTCCGCATTTTAATTTGTGCAGGTACAGGTTGTCTTGCAGGCGGTTCTGCCAAAATTTATGATAAAATGTGCCAGCTTGTCAAAGATGCCGGCTTAGACGTTGACGTAGAATTCGGTGCAGGTGCTGCACACGGTCCTAACGGTGAATGTCCTTCGCATTCTGCATCAGCAGGCAATGTAAAGAAGAGCGGTTGCCACGGTTTCTGTGAAATGGGACCTTTGGTACGTATTGAGCCTTCAAATCTGCTTTATATCAAGGTAAAAGAAGAAGACTGCGAAGAAATCTTTCATACCACAATTTTAAAAGGCGAACCCGTAGAACGCTTATTATACGAGCGTGACGGCGTAAAATACAAAGCCCAGGAAGAAATTCCTTTCTATGCAAAGCAGACCCGTTTGGTTCTTAAAAACTGCGGTCATATTGATTCTGAGCACATCAGCGAGTATTTGGCCGTTGACGGCTACTCCGCATTAGAAAAGGTTTTATTTGAAATGAAGCCTGAAGATGTTGTGGATGAAATTTTGGAATCAAACTTACGTGGCCGTGGCGGCGGTGGCTTCCAGACCGGTTATAAGTGGAAACAGGTTGCAAGACAGGCTGAAACCACACGTTATGTTGTATGTAACGGTGACGAAGGTGACCCCGGTGCTTTTATGGATCGAAGCATTATGGAAGGCGATCCCCATAAAATGATCGAAGGTATGTTAATTGCAGCATACGCAACAGGTGCACAGGAAGGTTATATTTACGTTCGTGCAGAATATCCTTTGGCAATCAGCCGTTTGAAAATCGCAATTGAACAGGCAGAAGAAGCAGGCTTGTTAGGCGACAATATTCTCGGAACAGATTTTAGTTTTAAATTACATATTAACCGCGGTGCAGGTGCATTTGTGTGCGGTGAAGGTAGTGCCTTGACAGCATCAATCGAAGGCGAAAGAGGTATGCCCCGTACAAAGCCCCCTCGTACCGTAGAACAGGGCTTATTTGGCAAGCCGACTGTATTAAACAACGTTGAAACCTATGCAAATGTTCCTATGATTATTACGAATGGTGCAGAATGGTTCAAGGGAATTGGTACGGAAGGAAGCCCGGGAACCAAAGCTTTTGCAGTAACCGGAAGTATTAACAACACAGGCTTGATTGAAGTTCCCATGGGTACAACTTTACGTGAAATCGTTTATGAAATCGGCGGCGGAATCAAGAACGGCAAGGAATTTAAGGCCGTTCAGATTGGCGGACCTTCCGGCGGTTGTCTGATTGGCGATCACTTGGATGTGGCGCTTGATTTCGACTCATTAAAGAAAATGGGTGCCATGATTGGTTCCGGCGGTCTCGTTATTATGGATGAAGATACCTGTATGGTTGAAGTTGCACGTTTCTTTATGAATTTTACCCAGAACGAAAGTTGCGGTAAGTGTATCCCTTGTCGTGAAGGTACCAAGCGTATGCTTGAAATTCTTGAAGACATTGTTGCAGGTCGCGGTACCTTGGAACAGCTTGATATTTTAAAAGAGTTAGGCGAGGCAATTACCGATACAGCCCTTTGCGGACTCGGTAAGAGTGCAGCCTTACCGGTGCTTAGTACCTTAAGATTGTTCCGTGACGAATATGTAGAACACGTTGTAGATAAAAAATGTCGTACAGGTAACTGCCAGGCATTAAAAACCTACGTGATTGACCCTGAAAAATGTAAGGGTTGTTCAAAATGTGCAAGAAATTGTCCCGTTGGCGCAATTTCAGGCGTTATCAAAAATCCTTATACCATCGACGGTACAAAATGTATTAAGTGTGGTGCTTGTGAAAGTGCCTGTCCGTTCGGTGCAATTACGATTCAGTAGGGGGTACATAAGAAATGGATTATATTACAATAGATGGCAAAAGCGTGCCTATTGAAGGGGAGAAGAATATTTTATCCCTGATTCGTAAAGCAGGTATTGATTTGCCTACATTTTGTTATCATTCAGAGTTGTCGGTTTACGGTGCCTGCCGTATGTGTATGGTAGAAGATGAGAGAGGCAGAATTCTTGCTTCTTGTTCAGAACAGCCCAGACCCGGCATGGTAATCAGAACCAATACCAGAAAAATTCAGAAATATCGTAAATTAATTGTGGAACTTCTTTTAGCCTCACATTGCCGTGACTGTACAACCTGTACCAAGAACGGTTCCTGTGAATTGCAGAAAATTGCTTTTAAGGTAGGTATTCATGCGGTTCGTTTCTTAAACAACCGTAAGCAGGTGCCTATTGATATCAGTTCACCTTCCATCGTAAGAGACCCCAATAAATGTATTCTCTGCGGTGACTGTGTAAGAACCTGTGCTGAAATCCAGGGCGTTGGCGCTCTTGATTTTGCACACCGTGGCTCTAATATGCAGGTGCAGCCTGCTTTTGATAAGCCTTTGAATGAAACAGATTGTGTTGGTTGCGGACAGTGTCGTGTGGCGTGTCCTACCGGTGCAATTTCAATTCGTACAAACGTAACTGATGTATGGGATGCAATTATGGACCCCAACGTGAGAGTGGTTGCCCAGATTGCTCCTGCGGTTCGCGTAGCAATCGGTGATCAATTTGGCTTCCCTAAGGGAACCAATACTATGGGTAAAATCGTTGCCGCAATGCGTTTGATGGGCTTTGATAAAATTTATGATACTAACTTTGGCGCAGATTTAACTATTATAGAAGAATCTAAAGAATTGGCAGAAAGATTACAAAAGAACGAAAATCTTCCGCTTTTCACATCTTGCTGTCCCGGTTGGGTGAAGTATTGCGAAACTAAATATCCTGAATTTGCAGGTAATATCTCAACCTGCCGTTCGCCTCAGGGTATGTTCTCTGCAGTAATCAAGGATTACTTTGCTAAGGCAGATGAAGAAGAAGGCAAGAAGACCTTTGTAGTATCCGTAATGCCTTGTACGGCTAAGAAGGGTGAAATCCTTCGTCCCGATAACTTCACTGACGGCAGACAGGATACAGACCGCGTTATTACTTCTGTTGAATTAATTCGTATGATTCGTCAAGCCGGTATTAAGTTTGACGAAATCGACAGCGAAGCCTTGGATATGCCTTTTGGTATGGCATCCGGTGCCGCTGCAATCTTTGGTGTTACCGGCGGTGTTACAGAAGCTGTTTTAAGACATTTATCAGCAGACAAAGGTTATAAAGCACTTTCACAGATTGAATATTCAGGTGTACGCGGTAATGATGATATCAAAGAAACCAGCATTATGCTTGGCGAAAGAGAAGTGAAAATTGCCGTAGTTCATGGTCTTGCCAACGCAGGCAAGCTTCTTGAAAGTATTAAGGCCGGCGAAGCGCAGTATGATTTCGTGGAAGTTATGGCTTGCAAGCGTGGTTGTATTGTTGGCGGTGGTCAGCCCCTTCCTGTTGGTCCCAGAACCAAGAAGGCCCGCGCAAAGGGAATCTACAGCGTTGACCGCGAATCTCAGATTCGTTTTGCAACGGATAATCCTGTAATCGGACACGTGTTTGAAGAAGTAATTAACGGAAAAGAACACAAGTTATTGCATAGAAATTTACATTAAAAAATGATTATGCTCCCGTTTTATGGCGGGAGTTTTTCATTTGCTTGTTGTTTTGCCGATAATATGATAAAATCTTAAAAGTAAAAAAGAGAAATCTCGGAATTAAACATTTTACATATTTCAAAGGAGGATTTTCTTATGGCGTGGTTGTATGCAGTATTAGGTGGTTTTGGTTTGATTTTGCTTATCGTGGGCATTTTTATGATTGTGTTCAGAAGCAAAAAGAAAGGTCGTTGCACGGTTCAAAGCACGGCAAAAATTTGTGATGTAGAAGTGAAACAGAAAGATGATGACGAACCTGTTGTCTATTGCCCGGTTTACGAATACGAGTATGAAGGCAAGGAATATAAGGCCGAAGACTCTAAAGAGTATAAGAAAATGCCGAAAAAAGGCAAAAAATTGACTATTTTTATCAATCCTGAGAAACCGAAAGAGTACTATATCAAGAGTTTTGGTAAAACTATGACAAGCATTGTTTTTATCATCTTGGGAGCAATTCTTTCTGTAATGGCAATCGTTCTGTATTTTGCGGTTGGTGTATAAAAGATAAACGATATCAGACAAATTCGAGGTAACTATGCGCGAACTCATTGTAAAAGAATTAGAAGCAGGACAACGTCTGGACAAGTTTCTTCGCAAATATTTGAAGGAAGCGCCTAATTCTTTTCTGTATAAAATGATGCGAAAAAAGAATATCGTATTAAATGGTAAAAAAGTTACCGGAAACGAGCAAATCAAGGAAGGGGACAGCATTAAGCTGTTCCTTTCTGAAGATACCATCGATAAATTCATGGGACAAAGCACAATGAATGACTTTACGGACCTTTATCGCAAGGCTTATGCCGAATTAAAAGGCATTCAAGTAGTTTCTGAATTTGAAGATGTGCTTTTTATCAATAAGCCGGCAGGCATTTTAAGCCAGCAAGCAGAAGCTAATGATTTATCGGCCAACGAATGGCTGATTGGCTATCTTTTGAGTAAAAGAGCTATTTTCGAAGAGGATTTGAAGACTTTTAAACCGTCGGTATGTAATCGTTTGGACCGCAATACCTCAGGCCTGTTGGTATGTTCCAAAACCCTGCTTGGAAGCCAGGAAATGGCCAGAATCTTGAAGGACAGAAGCCTTCATAAATTTTATCGTTGTCTTGTTCACGGTAAATGTGAACTTAACGGCGTTTATGAAGCCTTTCTTTATAAAGATGAGAAGTTGAATAAAGTTACCGTTTATTTGGATGCAAAAGATTGTAAGGGTGCATTCAGGGATAAATTAAAACCCATTAAAACAGGAATGAAGCCAGTTGAATATTATAATGATATTAATTGCACCGAACTCGAAATAGAGCTTTTTACGGGTAAAACTCATCAAATCCGTGCCCAAATGGAGAAATTGGGCTTTCCTTTGGTTGGCGACGTAAAATATGCCGGTGATAAGAATATAGGCAAAACCGACGGACAACTTTTACACGCATATCGTCTGGTATTTCCTAAGATGAATGGAAAACTTTCGTATTTATCCGAGAGAGAAATTATCTGCAAAAGCCGGATTCTTGGACAAAATAGCATTAAAAGTTCCGTTTAAAATATTATGTTGACAAAATACTATAAAAACACTATACTTTTTATTGTGCTAGCGAATTAGCACTTTAATTCATTAAAGCAAAGAGGTGAAAACAATGAATGCATCACTTTTACATACACCGGACGGCGTACGTGATATCTATGGCCGTGAATTACTGGAAAAAGAACAGGTTGGCAAGAATTTAATGACAGTTCTTCGTCGTTACGGCTATCGCAATATCCAGACACCTACTTTCGAATTTTTCGATGTGTTTTCCAAAGATATCGGAACCGTACCGTCAAAGGATTTGTATAAGTTTTTTGATAAAGAAGGAAATACCCTGGTTTTAAAGCCTGACTTTACGCCTGCAATTGCAAGATGCGCTGCGAAGTATTTTATGGAAGAAGAAGTGCCTTTGAGATTCTGTTACGAAGGCAATTCATTCGTAAACACTTCCGAATTACAGGGTAAATTAAAAGAAACCACACAAATGGGTATTGAATTAATCAATGATGCAAGCGCAGAAGCGGATGCGGAAGCTTTATCCCTGGTAATTGAAGGTTTAAAGGCCTGCGGTTTGAAAGATTTCCAGATTAGTGTCGGAAACAGCTTATATTTCAAGGGTATCTGTGAAGCTGCGAATTTAGATGAAGAGACTCAGCTTGAAATCAAAGCACATATTTCTTCAAAAAATTACTTTGGAACCAGAGAATTCTTAAAGAGCAAGGGCCTGGACAAAGATATCGTTGCACAGTTTGAGGCGATTTCAAAGCTTTATATCTCTGATACGGATATGGAAGAGATGATGAAGAAGGCGAATAACCCAAAATCAGTTGGTGCAATTGAACGCCTGCTTGCAATTAAGGCTTTGCTTGCAAAGAGAGGGTACGACAAGTACATTTCCTTTGATTTGGGAATGCTTAGCAAAATTAACTATTATACCGGTATCATTTTCAAAGCATATACCTACGGCGTAGGCGATGCCATTGTAAAAGGCGGTCGTTACGACGGTCTGCTTGGTAAATTCGGCAAAGAGGCGCCTTCTGTTGGTTGTGTGTTCTTAATTGACGAACTTCAGACTGCCTTGAAACGCCAGAATATCAGCGTAGATGTAGAGGGTGAAGAGAATATTCTTATGGTTTATTCAGATAATGCCTATGAGAAAGCCCTTGAACAGGCAAATGACTTGCGCAGTCAAGGTAAAAATGTCACTATGATGAAGAAAAATGCTGATAAAACAGAAGATTACTATACTTCATACGGTGAAAAGCATGAGATGAAAGAAACGATTTTTGTTTCATAGTGATTGAACGCATAAATATTATGTTTTTAACTTTTATATTTTGAAATATAACTTTGGAGGCTTACGATGGAAGAAAACGGTAAGTATTTGGTCTTTGCCTTGTGTAAGGGAAGACTTGCTTTTAAAACTTTGGAATTGTTAGAAAAAATTGGCATTCATTGCGAAGAAATCAAAGATAAAGATTCACGTAAACTTGTTTTTGTAAATGAAGAATTAAAGGTGAAATTCTTCCTTGCAAAAGGTCCTGATGTGCCTACATATGTGGAGCATGGTGCTGCGGATATCGGTGTTGTTGGTAGTGACATCATCATGGAAGAAAATAGAAGAGTTTATGAAGTGCTTGATTTGGGCTTTGGCAAGTGCCGTATGTGCGTTTGCGGACCGGAAAGCGCCAGAGAACTTTTACAGCATCGTGAGAGAATTCGTGTTGCGACCAAATATCCTACCATTGCAAAGGATTATTTCTTTAATGTGAAGAATCAAACCGTAGATATGATTAAATTAAACGGTTCCGTAGAATTAGGCCCTATCGTTGGGCTTTCCGACGTCATCGTGGATATCGTGGAAACCGGCGGAACATTAAGAGAGAACGGTTTGGATGTTCTGGAAGAAATCTGTCCTTTATCCGCAAGAGTAATCGTAAATCAGGTAAGTATGAAAATGCAGAACGAACGTATTGAGCAGATTATCAATGCGTTGAGAGAAAACCTGAATTAACATTCAGAGCCATGCATATAAAAGATTTTAATCAAGGAGAAACCAAAATGAGAGTTCTTGAATTAACTCAGGAAAATAAAAAGAATGTTTTAGACGAATTAATCAAGAGAAGCCCCAATCACTACGGTGAATATGAAGCAATTGTGGCTGATATCGTTGAAAACATCAAAAACAACGGTGATCAAGCATTGTTTGAATACACCGCAAAATTCGACAAATTTGCTTTGAATGCAGACAATATCCGCGTAACAGAGGCTGAAATCGAAGAGGCTTATGCATCAATTTCACCGGAATACATAGAAGTAATGAAGGAAGCATTTGAGAATATCAAGGCTTATCATGAAATGCAGGTTCGCAACAGCTGGTTTAGCACCAAGCCCGACGGCAGCATTTTAGGCCAGCGTATTACCCCTATCGCAAAGGTTGGCGTATATGTGCCGGGAGGTAAGGCAGCTTACCCTTCATCAACCTTAATGAATATTGTTCCTGCCCTTGTTGCAGGCTGTGAACGTATCGTAATGGTAACACCGCCTAACAGCGAAGGTAAGGTAAATGCCGGAACTCTTGCAGCGGCTAAAATTGCCGGTGTAAAAGAAATTTACAAGTGCGGCGGTGCCCAGGCGATTGCATCTTTGGCTTACGGTACCGAAAGCATTCCTAAAGTAGATAAAATCGTCGGCCCCGGAAATATCTTCGTAGCCCTTGCCAAAAGAGCGGTTTATGGCTATGTAAGCATTGATTCCATTGCTGGACCTTCCGAAATCCTTATTTTAGCAGATGAAACAGCAAATCCCAGATTTGTGGCAGCGGACCTTTTATCACAGTGCGAACATGACGAAATGGCATCAGGAATACTGATTACCACAAGCAAAGAACTGGCCGATAACGTGGTAAAAGAAGTGGAAGGTTTTGTAGCAGTTGCCCCCAGAAAAACGATTTTAGAGAAATCATTAAGCAATTACGGATATATTTTAGTGGCAAATTCTATGGATGATGCAATTGAAGCTGCAAATGACATTGCTTCGGAACACTTAGAAATTATTACTAAGAATCCGTTTGAAACCATGACAAAAATCAAAAATGCAGGTGCAATTTTCCTTGGAGAATATTCTTCAGAGCCTTTGGGCGACTATTTTGCAGGTCCCAATCACGTTTTACCTACAAACGGTACCGCAAAATTCTTCTCGCCTTTGTCCGTGGACGATTTTATTAAGAAATCAAGTGTAATTAACTTCTCCTACGACGCTTTGAAGGCCGTACACGAGAAGATTGAAATGTTTGCAGAGAACGAAGGCTTGTATGCACACGCAAATTCCATTAAAGTAAGATTTGAGAACGAATAAGTTGTGTTCTCTTAATAAAAGCGAAAGCGAATACGTGAATACAGATTACATTTTATAACGTTTTAGAGTATAATCAAGAAGACAAGATCCACATAGAAAGGAAAGGTCTGACATGAGTAGAAAAGCAGAATTAAAAAGAAAAACAAGCGAAACTGATATCAGCGTATCTTTAGAACTTGATGGTAAAGGAAAATATGAAGTCAAAACCGGCATCGGATTCTTCGATCATATGTTGGAAGGCTTTACAAAGCACGGTTCTTTTGATTTAAAACTCACTGCAAACGGGGATTTGAACGTAGACAATCACCACACTGTAGAAGATGTTGGTATTGTGCTTGGCAGCGCAATCCGCCAGGCTTTGGGCGATAAGGAAGGCATTAACCGCTATGCAAGTTTTATCCAGCCTATGGATGATGCCCTTGTTTTGGTGGCTGTAGACCTTTGTAACAGACCTTATTTGAACTTCAAGTATAACTTTAACGTAGAACGCGTTGGCTATTTCGAGACCGAGACCTTGAATGAGTTCTTTTATGCACTTTCTTATGCTGCAGGTATGAACATTCACATCAAGGTACTTGATGGTGAGAATGCACATCACATTATTGAAGCTATGTTTAAGGGCTTTGCAAATGCATTAAAGATTGCCTGCGCGAAAGACGGCGACCGCAAGGGTGTTTTATCAACCAAAGGGCAGATTTAGGGATATAATATTTTCTTGAAATTAAAAGATGTGTATATATAAACAAGATTTTGTATATGATTTCAGACACGCTCTCACTCGGTTAAGAGTCGTAACGGATACTAAACTCGTGCTTAAATAGCACTCGTTAAGTACCGACGCTCTTAAACGGTCTTCAATCCATATACAAAACTTGTTTTAAATACAACTTTAAGAAAAAATGATATATTAAAAACGACAAGAAAGAAGATACTAAGTGCAATTGAACGGAGTTTAAATTATGAAAAAGAAATTTATCGTAAGTATTTATATTCAGAAAAACAGAGTTTATATGGATGCCGAGCGTAAAAACGACATCACAGACTGTTTATATGAGAAATTAAGACTCTTTGGCGATGCCAATGCCGACGAAGTCATTGCTTTTACGGAAGCGGAAGGAGACGCCGAGAAGGAAGAAGTGCTTGCACTCTTAAAAGAAATCAGCAACAACTGCGAAATTCCCGTAATGGCAACGTTCCCTATTGAAAGAGTGGAAGACGTTAAGAAATTGGTTTATGCCAACTGCAAGAAGGTTATTCTTAACTTATCCAAAACTTCAAACTGGGAGATGTTGGAAGAAGTATCTAAACGTTTTGGCGCGGATAAAATCGCTGTCAGCATCGACGACTGTTCACTTTTTAACATTTACAGACAGCAGGTGGAGAAATATGCAACTGAATTTGTTGCTTTAAAGCCGATGAAACCGCAGGAATACGAAGGTTTAAGCGTTTTACCCGGTATTTTCCCGGTTGCGGACGTTATGCTTGAGAAATTACTTGAACTCTTTGGAACAGAGTGTGTTGGCGGTATTTACGGCAACATTATGAACTCAAACATTGAGCAGATTAACTCCATTAAGGCCCTTTGTGTAGAGCGCGGTATTGAGGTGAATGCTTTAATCCCTGCAATCAAATGGGAAGAGTTAAAATTAAACAGCGACGGACTTGTTCCCGTGATTGCCCAGGATTATAAAACCGGTGAAGTACTTATGATGGCTTATATGAACAAGGAAGCCTTTGAGAACACCTTAAAAACCGGTAAGATGAATTATTATTCCAGAAGCCGTCAGTCCCAGTGGGAAAAGGGCGAGACCAGCGGTCATTTCCAATATGTAAAGTCTCTTTATGCAGATTGTGACAATGATACAATCCTTGCTAAAATTTCCCAGATCGGCCCCGCATGCCATACCGGCAGCCAGAGCTGTTTCTTTAAAGAGATTGCGTCAAAACCTTATGCAGAGAAGAATCCCCTTAAGGTATTCGAAGATGTATACGGCGTAATTGCCGACCGTAAGGTAAACCCTAAGGAAGGTTCTTACACCAATTATCTTTTTGATAAAGGCATTGATAAAATCCTTAAGAAATTGGGTGAAGAGGCAACGGAAATCGTTATTGCAGCCAAGAATCCCGAGGCAGGAGAGATCAAGTATGAGATTTCTGACTTCTTATATCATATGATGGTTCTTATGGTTGAGAAGGATATTACCTGGGAAGAGATTACAAGTGAGTTGGCACAGAGATAGAAAGGGCGGAATTTTATGACAAAACAAGAAAATATGCAATTTATTAAAAATTTCTTTGACTCATATTATTCAAAATTATATAATGAAGCCCCCTTCCTTCTTGCAAATCCATGCATTCCTTCTGAAATGATTTCTGAAAGCGAACATAACGATGATGAGTGGAAAATTTGGAAATTAATACCAAGCAGAATTGATGATGCTAAAATAAAGGAAATCGAAAATCAGTTGGAAGTAGAATTTCCGGAAGTTTTAAAATGCTTTTTTATGACATATCATCATATGTTTGAAGAGCCTATAGGAAGAAATCCAATCAATGAGCCTTTTGTGGGACTTTTGAATGCTTTTAATGAGTCATTGGCTGCAAATGGATACTTGCCTTTTGTATGGGATGAAGACCATTACTTTATCCGTTGTTTTGATTTACAGAATATGCCGGATGAAGAAAAATGT
>JAGAQZ010000033.1 GCA_017622505.1 Lachnospiraceae bacterium | reverse complement strand
TTGGAAGGAAATGAAATCGGAAAGTGTGATACATCTTCTGCACAGTTCCAGTCAGAAGAAAGCGGATTGGTTGATTTCGTAGGTTCAGAAGCAGAAATTATGGGACAGATTCGTCAGCTCGTATCTCTTCTTCCCGGAAACAACGAAGAAGAAGCTGAATTTACAGAATGTGCAGATGACCTGAACCGTTTATGCGGACAGGCAGAAGCAGGTGCAGGTGACACTGTTATTGCATTAAGCGATATCGCTGATGACGGAATGTTTGTAGAAGTGAAAGCAAACTACGGCAAGGATATGGTTGTTGGTTTAATGAAGTTAAACGGAATGACCGTTGGTGCTGTTGCAAACAGAAGCGAAATTTATGGTGAAGACGGTAAAGTGGCAGAGAAGTTAGGTGAAGAACTTTCTGTTCGCGGATGCGAAAAGGCTGCAGATTTTATCAATTTCTGTGATGCATTTTCAATTCCCGTACTTTCTCTTACCAACGTTAAAGGCTTCAAGGCTACAAAATGTGCTGAAAAGGGTATGGCAAAGGCTGTTGCCAAACTTACATATGCATTTGCAAATGCAACCGTTCCCAAGGTAAACGTAATTACCAAGAAGGCATTCGGTAGTGCTTATGTGGCAATGAACTCCAAAGCAATCGGTGCAGATGTTACTTTTGCATGGGACAAGGCTGAAATCGGTACTATGGACGCTAAGCTTGCCGCTAAGATTATGTATGACGGCGAAGGTGCAGATGTTTTAGACGCAAAAGCAAAAGAATATGCGGCATTACAGAACAGTGCATTAAGTGCTGCAAAGAGAGGTTATGTAGATTACATTATCTCTGCTGCTGAAACAAGAAAGTATGTAATCGGTGCTTTCGAGATGCTTTACAGCAAAAGAGAAGATCGTCCTGCAAAGAAGCATGGCACAGTATAATTCGGAAAGGATAGCACAACTATGAAAAAAATAATTACTTTGATTTGTTGTGTGCTTTTCTCCATGCTGCTTTTGACCGGTTGTGCAAGCCAGGAAGTGAATCTGGATGAAGCCCAAATTCAGCAGGTTGAGGATAATGTGAAGTCATTAATCAGCCTTGTGGTAGTGGAACTTCCTACAGATGCTTCTGCGCAAGATAATTGGACAGCAAATGCCGCTTACAGTGAAGCGGACCGTGAAGTGCAGTTGAACCTGTCAAAAGATATATGGGAAGAATTGCAGACAAAATGGAAAAAAGAAAACAACTTAAAGATTGAATCTCAGGGCACATATGAGAGTGCGATTTCTTCTTACCTGAAGTCAGAAGAGGAAAACGGTACTCCTACCGGTTTGGTAGACGGTTATGTGTATACTCCTGCAGAAGATGGTTTCACCGTAACTGCTACTCTGGTAACAGAGGTTAGAAACGTGGAAATGGTTGTTTTATACGATGAAGATATGTATATTACAAGCGTATCTTTCAATCCTGTTTACACCTTCGGTGAGAACATGGAAAAGGCAGCGTTAAATACGCTTCTTGGTATGGGAACCGTATTTTGTATTTTAGTTCTTATTATGTTGATTATTTCAAGCTTCTCATTGATTTCCAAGTTTGAAAAAGCAGCAGCAAAGAGAAAAGAAAACAAGGCTGCAAAGAAAGCTGCCAAAGCAAAAGGTGATGCAGTAGACAATACCATTGCACAGATTATCGAGAAAGAAGAAACCGAACTTGCCGATGATTTGGAACTGGTAGCTGTTATCAGTGCCGCAATTGCCGCATACGAAGGAAGCTCTTCAACAGATGGTTTTGTGGTTAGAAGTATTAAGAAGTCAAATAAAAGAAGCTGGAAAAGCACGCTTAATTAGGAGGAAATAAAAGATGAAAAATTATACAATTACCGTTAATGGAAACGTATATGACGTTGTTGTAGAAGAAGGTGCAGGCAGTGGTGTAGCTCCCGTTGCAGCTCCCGTAGTAAAGAAAGCAGCTCCCGTAGTTGCTGCGGCACCCGCAGCGGCTCCTGCAGCAGGTGCAGGAAGCATTAAGGTAGAAGCAGGTGCGGCAGGCAAAATCTTTAAGATTGAAGCTAAGGTTGGACAGGCTGTAAAGAAGGGTGATGCTGTTGTTATTCTTGAAGCAATGAAGATGGAAATCCCTGTTGTTGCTCCCGAAGATGGTACAGTAGCAAGTATTGATGTTGCTGTAGGTGATCCTGTAGAAGCAGGCGCAGTTCTCGCTACATTGAACTAATCATTTTTAGGTTGAAAATTTACAGGAGGTTTCTAAAAGATGGATTATATTTTAAATACGCTGAGTAATCTGCTTGGACAGACAGCTTTCTTTAATCTGACGATTGGAAACTATGTTATGATTGCGGTTGCATGTGTATTCTTATACCTTGCAATTAAGAAAGAATATGAACCGTTACTGTTACTCCCTATCGCATTCGGTATGTTGCTGGTTAATATCTATCCTGATATTATGGCTCCTATCGGCGAGGACGGACATGCAGGCGGATTACTCTATTACTTTTATTTATTGGATGAATGGGCAATTTTACCTTCCCTTATCTTCATGGGTGTAGGTGCAATGACCGACTTCGGTCCCTTAATTGCCAATCCTAAGAGCTTTTTACTTGGTGCAGCGGCACAGTTTGGTATTTTCGCTGCATATTTCGGAGCATTGTTGTTTAATGAGACCGGTTGGGTAGACTTTAATGATAAGGCTGCTGCAGCAATCTCAATCATCGGTGGTGCAGACGGACCGACCTCCATTTTCCTTGCCGGTAAGCTTGGACAGACTGCATTACTGGGACCTATTGCGGTTGCGGCATATTCTTATATGTCTTTGGTACCTATTATACAGCCGCCTATTATGAAGCTTTTAACAACCAAGAAGGAAAGAGCAATCAAGATGGAACAGCTTCGTCCTGTTTCCAAACTTGAGAAGATTCTTTTCCCTATCATTGTAACAATTGTTGTATGTTTGATTCTTCCTACCACAGCACCCCTTATCGGTATGCTGATGTTAGGTAACTTATTCCGTGAATCAGGCGTGGTAAGACAGTTAACAGAAACAGCATCTAATGCTTTAATGTATATTGTTGTAATTTTACTTGGTACATCCGTTGGTGCAACCACAAGTGCGGAAGCATTCTTAAAATGGGATACTGTTTGTATCGTAGTTTTGGGACTTGTTGCATTTGCATTCGGTACCGCTGCCGGTGTTGTATTTGGTAAGATTATGTGTTGGGCAACTAAGGGTAAGGTTAACCCGCTTATCGGTTCTGCGGGTGTATCTGCGGTTCCTATGGCAGCCCGCGTATCCCAGAAGGTTGGTGCAGAAGAAGATCCTACAAACTTCTTATTGATGCATGCTATGGGACCTAACGTTGCCGGTGTTATCGGTACTGCAGTAGCAGCCGGTACTTTTATGGCAATCTTTGGTGTATTCTGATTGGATTTCGGAAACACAGCTTTTATATAATTACAGGAGGAAAATATAATGGATAACGCTGAAAATAAAGTGGTTAAAAAACCCATTGGAATTACAGAAACCGTTCTGCGTGATGCACATCAGTCTTTGCTTGCAACCAGAATGCCGACTGAATTCATGTTACCCATCGTTGATAAGATGGACAAAGTTGGATACCATTCCGTAGAATGCTGGGGTGGTGCAACATTCGATGCTTCTCTTAGATTCTTAAAAGAAGATCCCTGGGAGAGACTTCGTAAATTAAGAGACGGATTTAAGAATACAAAACTTCAGATGCTTTTCAGAGGTCAGAATATCTTAGGTTACCGTCACTATGCCGATGACGTGGTAGATCAGTTCGTACAGAAATCTATCTCTAACGGTATTGATATCATCAGAATTTTTGACTGTTTGAATGACTTAAGAAACCTTCAGGCGGCTGTAGATGCTACAAACAAGGCAAAACAGCAGGAAGGCCGTGGTCATGCACAGATTGCACTTTCTTATACATTAGGTGATGCCTATACATTGGATTACTGGATGAAGATGGCAAAAGATATCGAAAACATGGGTGCAGATTCAATCTGTATCAAGGATATGGCCGGTCTTTTGGTTCCTTACAAGGCTGAAGAGCTTGTTAAGGCTATGAAGAGTGCTACAAACCTTCCCATTCAGCTTCATACACACTATACTTCAGGTGTTGGTAGTATGACATACTTAAAGGCTGTAGAAGCAGGTGTAGACGTAATCGACTGTGCTATGTCACCTCTTGCATTAGGTACTTCACAGCCTGCTACTGAAGTTATGGTTGAAACCTTCAAGGGAACACCCTTCGATACAGGTTACGATCAGAACCTTCTTGCAGAAATCGCTGATTACTTCAGACCTTACAGAGACGAGTGTCTTGCAAATGGTCTCCTTAATCCTAAGGTTATGGGTGTTGATATTAAGACCTTGTTATATCAGGTACCCGGCGGTATGCTTTCTAATATGGTTAGCCAGTTAAAAGAGCAGAATGCAGAAGATAAGTACTATGATGTATTAAAAGAAATCCCTGAAGTTCGTAAAGACTTAGGTGAGCCTCCTTTGGTTACACCTTCATCACAGATTGTTGGTACACAGGCTGTATTCAATGTACTTATGGGTGAAAGATATAAGATGGCTACCAAGGAAACCAAGGCTGTTCTTCGTGGTGAATACGGTCAGACCGTTAAACCCTTCAACAAAGAAGTTCAGGATAAGGTTATTCCCGGTGAAGAAATCATCACATGCCGTCCCGCAGATTTGCTTCCCAACGAATTAGATAAGATTGAAGCAGAAATGAAGGAATGGAAGCAGCAGGATGAAGACGTATTATCATACGCTTTATTCCCTCAGGTTGCTGTTGACTTCTTTAAGTATCGTCTTGCGCAACAGGAGAAAGTTGACCTTGCTCAGGCTGATACCAAGAACGGTGCATACCCTGTATAATTAATGTAACAAACGAAACCCTTTTATCAAGGAAAACACCTTGGTAAAAGGGTTTTTTATATTAATTTTTTTCTTTGGCAAAAAGAGTACAATATTTATAATATTTTGTAAGATTGTTTTATAGATTGACCTTTTTTATTTAGGCAAAATATGGTATACTTTATAATAGTGTAAAATTGTGTGTTTTGTATGCCTTTTTATGATTGCATAGGTGATGAGAACATAAAAGATACCATACTTGAATAGTGAATTATGTTAACCAACAAACATGCAGAAGGGAAGCGAAAAATGATAGAAGCAAACGTAATGGATAAAATTCTTGGCGCAAAAACAATGAGAAGTAAAGGATATAAGGCCATTGCGGAATATATAGTAGTGCATACGCAACAGGCGGCTTTCATGAATGCAGCTATGCTTGCCAAGGAAACGGGTGTCAGTGAATCAACAGTAGTTCGCTTTGCATCAGCTTTGGGGTATGAAGGATTTCCGGAGTTCCATAAGGCATTAAGTGATTGGTTGCAGGGGCAGTTGGAACAGACCGGAGGTCCGGTGCAAATTGCATCGAAATCTTCGGAATCGGAGTTGGTGCAGAAAGTATTGGCTGCTGATATGCAGAAGATTAACGATACCATTGAACGTGTGGATGTGACGTCTTTTGATATGGCTGTGGATATGATTCTTTCAGCGAAAAACATATATGTAATGGGACTTCGAAACAGTGAGCCTGTGGCGCATTTTCTGGCATTTTATTTGCAGATGATTCGTGGCAATGTAACACTTTTAACAACCAGCAGTACAACTGAATTTTTTGAACAGATGATTCGAATCGGTAAGGATGATTTGTTTATCGGCATTGGTTTTCCGAGATATTCTATGCGTACTTTAAAAGCTATGGAATTTGCAAGTGACAGGAAGGCAACTATCATTGCCATTACGGACAATGAGCATTCGCCTATGAAAATGTATTCTACCTGTAATTTATTTGCTGCAACGGATTCGTCTACTTTTATTGATTCCATGGTGGCACCTATGAGTTTGATCAATGCATTGCTTACGGCAATATGTATGAAGAAACCCAAAGAAATCCAGAAACATTTAAAGACGTTAGAGCAGACTTGGAATACTTATCAGGTATATTTAAACGACGAAATTGATTTTATCGGTGAAGATCCGATTATCAAAGAGGAATAGAATGAGTAAGATAGCAGTAATCGGTGGCGGCGCCGCGGGTATGATTGCGGCAATT
Source organism: Lachnospiraceae bacterium (assembly GCA_017622505.1). Lineage (GTDB taxonomy): Bacteria > Bacillota > Clostridia > Lachnospirales > Lachnospiraceae > UBA3766. The sequence continues at coordinate 24,006 of JAGAQZ010000033.1, read as the reverse complement.
CGGGCTGCAGAGCGCGGATATGATGTCACCTTATATGAAAAGAATGAAAAATTAGGCAAAAAGGTTTACATAACAGGAAAAGGAAGATGTAATGTAACCAATGCCTGCGATGCAGAAGAGTTTTTTGAACATGTTACGGGAAATGCGAAATTCTTTTACAGTGCCTTTTATGGATTTGATAACCGAAGGGTAATGGAATTGATTGAAAAGGCCGGTTGCCCGCTGAAGACCGAGCGCGGGAATCGTGTATTTCCGATTTCAGACCATTCTTCGGATGTGATCAAAGCCTTGCGCCAGACCCTTGAAAAATTAGGCTGTGAGATTCGCTACAATACAGTAATTAAGGGATTGCTGGCGGAAGAATATACAGAAGATGTTACAGCGTCGGATTCTTCGGATGTATTGGCGGAAGCCCGAAATACAGACGCAGAATATTGGGAAACTGTAACAAGTAAAAAAGCGAAAAAGAAGAATAAGTACGAACAGAAGATTACAGGAGTGCTTACCGCGACAGGTAAGAAGGAGTGGTACGACGCGGTAATTCTTGCAACCGGCGGTGTGTCTTATCCGTCTACAGGATCCACGGGAGACGGCCATAAATTCGCTAAGGATTTAGGTCTTAAGGTAACAGAGTTAAAGCCATCTTTAGTGCCTTTTGAGGTCAAAGAAAAGTGGTGCGGACAGTTACAGGGCCTTGCACTGAAAAATGTGACCGCTACGTTATTTGTTGATGGTAAAAAAGTATTTTCGCAGATGGGTGAATTGCTTTTTACACATTTTGGAGTCAGCGGTCCGTTGATTTTGACAGCCAGCAGTGTGCTTGCACAAAAGAAGAATTACAATGATGTTATGTTAACTATAGATTTAAAGCCGGCATTGACGGAAGAACAGTTGGATAAGCGCTTTTTAAAAGAGTTTGAAGAAGGACATAACAAACAGCTTAAAAATATTTTACCGGCACTTTATCCTTCCAGTTTGGCATCTATGATACCGGAATTGGCTGATGTAGATGAATCCAAACCGGCACATTCGGTAACCAGGGAAGAAAGAGAGCGGTTGGTGCGAACCACGAAGGCATTAAGCCTTACGGTAACGGGAACCCGCGGTTTTGCGGAAGCAATTATTACAAGCGGCGGTGTAGACTTGAAGGAAGTTAATCCGTCCACAATGGAATGTAAACGAATTAAGGGACTATATATTGCAGGAGAATTATTAAATTTGGATGCGCATACGGGCGGATACAACCTGCAGATAGCATGGTCGACCGGATATTTGGCGGGAGATTGTGCGGAATAATAGGGGTAGTGTTATGAAACAAAGAAAACGAATTGCCTTATTATTGGGGCAACCGGGAGAAGACAACCAGAAGAATTTTATGACCGGCTTTATGAAGCAGGCTTTTTCGTATGATTACGATGTCTGTATTTTTGCCATGTATCATAAAATTCAGGAATCCAAACCGCGTGAAGTCGGGGAATCCAATATTTTTAAATTGATTCAATTCGATGCTTTTGATGCGGTAGTGATTATGGGCGATACCATACAGACGCCGGGGGTGCTTTATAATATTGAGAAGAAGTTGAAGGCATCTTATAAGGGTGTTGTTCTTTGTGTGGATAAAACAAGCAAGAATTTCCCAACTATACGCATTAATCATTACACACCAATTATACAGTTGGTTTCGCATTTGATTGAGAAACATGGTATCACGGATATTGCTTTTCTTACCGGTACAAAGTGGCATGCCCATTCTACAGAGCGTTTACGTGCCTATATTGACTGTATGAACCAGCATAATCTGACCGTTGAAGAGGATTATGTTATGTATGGTGATTACTGGTATGACAGTGGTGTCAAGGCAGTGGAGCGCTTGTATGAGAAGAGAGGTAAAATGCCCAGAGCCATTGCCTGTGCCAATGATTATATGGCAATCGGTGTGGCGGACGGTTTGACACGTAAAGGATATCGTGTGCCGGAAGATGTGGCAGTAACGGGATATGGTTGTACGGAAGAAGGAAGAACCAGCCCGCAACCGATTACGTCCGTGTATACACCGTCTTGGGAATTCGGTATTTATGCGGCTGATTGTATTAATGCAATGTTAAATCAGAAAGAATTGCCCGAATTTAATCCGGAGTATGAATTTTTCGTAGGAAGCAGTTGCGGATGTGAGAATGACAGCGTCATTCCGGTAGCACCTGTTCGTGCCGTATGGCCGATTCATGCAACAAAGGGAATTTTACATACAAACGTGGATTATCTGTTGGAAGATATGTTATCCCGCAATAATTTCCGCGGTTTAATGGATACCATTCAAACATATACGTATCAGATTCGTGAATTTGACAGTTTTCATATTTGTTTAAATGCTTCCTGGGATAATACGAAGAAGGACGACAGCAACTTGATTAAAAACGGTTATGCCGACCAGATTATTCCGGTCTTAAAGTGCGGTCCTTCCGGAAAGGGCGAGGACCAGTTGAATTTTACGGAAGTGTTTGATGTTAAGGAAATGCTTCCACATATGTATAAAGAGAGCGAAGTACCGAAAGCATATATTTTTACACCTTTGTATTTCGAAGATATTTGCTTTGGCTATGCCGTAATCAGCTATGGTAATGAAGTGAAAACATATGGTGAAAACTATTATATGTGGCTTCGAAATGTGATGTTGGGATTGGAGTATTACCGCAGAATTGCAGCACTTCGTGCCCAGAATCAGATTATTGAAGAGCAGAAGATTATGGACTCTTTGACCGGCGTATTTGACTACAACGGTTTGGTAAAACATGCAAAACCTATGATTGAGCGTGTTAAGTCTACCCATCAGTATGTCGGTGTTTTGGCAATTGATGTTTGTGATATCGGTGAAATCAATGCGAAAAAGGGACGTGAAGCCGGTGACAAGGTACTGATTGAGCTGGCAAGAATGTTAAAAGAAAATGCCGGTGAAGGTGCTATGTGTTGCCGTTTGGGTAATGATGAGTTTGTGGTTGCACAGATTTCGCCGGAAGATAATTCCGACATGACACGTCGCATCAGTGAAAGGCTTTTGGAAGCGTTGTTTACCTACAATGCAAGTCCGGATGCGGTTGCCCATATTGAGATTAATGCGGGTGCTAAGACAGGATACGTGGCAAGCTGGCCTGATTTGGAGAATTTGATGAATATTGCCGTGAGCCGTAAAAACGGTAATAAGGCTAAGGCACTTCAGATGCGTATCGGCAAGAAGTTGTCAGAAGAAGAACTGAATGAAGCTAAGGTTGTCGGTAATATTTTGGATCATAACTTATTTACCTATCATTTCCAGCCCATTGTAAACGCTAAAGATGGTAGTATATATGCGTATGAGGCGTTGATGCGTACGGATGTGGAGCCCAGGGTTTCGCCGGTACAGGTTATTAAGTATGCAGAGCATTTAGGCCGTCTTTATGATGTAGAGAAAGCAACTTTCTTTAACGTAATTAATTGTATCGAGAATAATAAAGCCCTGTTTGACGGTAAGAAAGTGTTTATCAACAGTATTCCCGGTGAACAGTTGGAAGGCGTTGATGCGGAGCATTTAGCTGTAAAATTGCGTAAATTCAGTTCATCTGTAGTAGTGGAACTTACAGAACAGTCGGAGGCGGATGATATTGCGTTAGAGCGTATGAAAGAAAGCTTCCATACCATCGGTGTTGAAACTGCTGTTGACGATTACGGTACAGGATATTCGAACATTATCAATCTTTTAAGATATGCACCGAATTATGTAAAAATCGACCGTATGCTTTTAAGCGGTATTGATGGAAATCAGCAGAAGCAGCATTTCGTAAAGAGTATCATCAGTTTTGCCCATGAGAACAATTTTAAGGCGTTAGCAGAAGGTGTTGAGACAACGAAGGAATTGGAAACCGTGATTGCGCTGGGCGTAGACTTGATTCAGGGTTATTATACTGCGAAACCCAATGCGGAAATCGTGCAGGAAATTTCGGTTGATATTCAGGAAGAAATTAAAGAATTTTATGCGAAAGCGAATTTATAAAACAAGGGGGATGTTGGAATGGCTTTTAACGTAGCAATTGACGGACCTGCAGGTGCAGGAAAGAGCACCATTGCCAAAAGCGTGGCGGCAGAGTTGAATTTTATTTATGTGGATACAGGTGCAATGTATCGTGCCATTGCATTGTATTTAATCCGTAACGGAATTAAGGCGGATGAAAATGCTAAAATTTCAGAAAAATGTAAGGAGGCGCAGGTTTCCATTCAGTATGTGGATGGTAAGCAGGTGGTGCTTTTAAACGGTGAAGACGTCAATCCTTATATCAGAACCGAAGAAGTGGGCAATATGGCTTCGGCCAGTTCAACCAATCCGGATGTAAGAGCGCAACTTCTTGATTTGCAGAGAGACTTGGCGGCAAAGAATGATGTGATTATGGACGGGCGCGATATCGGAACGAATATTTTACCGGGTGCCCAGGTGAAAATTTATTTAACCGCAAGCATCGAAGTAAGAGCAAAACGCCGTTATAACGAGCTGATTGCCAAGGGAATGGAATGTGATTTAAAAGAAATTGAGAAGGATATTGCAGAGCGTGATGAGCGCGATATGAACCGCGAAATCGCCCCTTTAAAACAGGCAGAGGATGCGGTATTTCTCGATACTTCCGATATGGGTATTGAAGAAGTAAAGAATACAATTATTGATTTGATCCGTTCCAAACAGTAGGACGGCTGTTTTGTCGAAATTGTATAAAATAATGTAAAAGAGGAACTGAAAATGGAAGTAAAACTGGCTAAATCCGCAGGTTTTTGCTTTGGTGTAAAACGTGCGGTAGATAAGGTTTACGAACAGATTGAAACGGGTAAAAAAATATATACCTACGGCCCGATTATTCACAACGAGGAAGTTGTAAAAGACTTGGCGAGTAAAGGGGTTTGTGTCATTGAAAATGAAGAAGAATTGCGTAATCTCAAAGAGGGTACGGTGATTATTCGTTCTCATGGAGTAGCAAAGGACATTTACCGCATCATTGAGGAGAACGGTTTGGAGTACGAAGATGCTACCTGTCCCTTCGTAAAAAGAATTCATTCCATTGTAGAAAAAGAAAGTGCTGAAGGTAAGCAAATTATCATTATCGGAAATGAAGGACATCCTGAAGTGGAAGGCATTCGCGGATGGGCTTCAACCCCTGCAATTGTGGTGGAATCTCACGAACAGGCAGAAGAAATTACAATTGAAAGTGATAAAAAAGTATGTATTGTCTCACAAACGACATTTAATTATAGGAAATTTCAAGAATTAGTTGAAATTTTTACAAAAAAAGGGTATGATGTTAGTGTTGCGAATACTATTTGCAATGCGACAGAAGTACGACAGAAGGAAGCCCGTGAAATTGCGGATGAAGCTGACGTAATGATTGTCATTGGTGGGGCTCATAGTTCAAACTCGCGTAAGCTATATGAAATATGTGCGAAGGAGTGTGAGAATACTCACTTTATTCAGACACTGGAGGACTTGCATTTAGACTTACCTAAATCTGTGGAACTAGTGGGAATTACAGCAGGGGCATCAACCCCAAATAAAATTATTGAGGAGGTTCAAAATTATGTCAGAATTAACTTTTGAACAAATGCTTGAGGAATCATTAAAAACTATTCATACAGGAGAGGTAGTTGAAGGTACAGTTATCGACGTTAAGCCCGATGAGATTATTCTCAACATCGGCTACAAGTCCGACGGTATTTTACCTAAGTCTGAATATACCAATGATTCAACAATCGATTTGACAGAAGCAGTTAAGGTGGGGGACAAGCTTGATGTCAAAGTCGTTAAGGTTAACGATGGTGACGGACAGGTTGCTCTTACATACAAGAGACTGGTTGCTGACAGGGGTAGCAAGAGAATTGAAGAAGCATTTAACAATCAGGAAGTACTTACAGCTAAGGTTGCACAGCTTTTAAACGGTGGTTTATCAGTTGTTGTTGACGAAGTAAGAATTTTTATTCCTGCAAGTTTGGTATCAGACGTATACGAAAAGGATTTAAGCAAGTATGCTGATCAGGAAATCCAGTTTGTTGTTACGGAATACAATCCTAAGAAGAGAAGATATATCGGTGATCGCAAACAGCTTATCGTTGCACAGAAGGCAAAGGCACAGGAAGAACTTCTTTCTAAGGTAAAAGAAGGCGATGTGATTGAAGGTACTGTTAAGAACGTAACAGACTTCGGTGCATTCATCGATTTAGGCGGTGTTGACGGATTACTTCACATTTCAGAAATGAGCTGGGGAAGAATCGAACATCCCAAGAAATTATTCAAGACCGGCGATGTTGTTAAGGTTATGATTAAAGAAATCAACGGAACCAAGATTGCATTAAGTACTAAATTTGATGATGCAAATCCTTGGAAGGATGCAGCTGAAAAATATGCTGTAGGAAATACAGTAACCGGTAAAGTTGCAAGAATGACTGAATTCGGTGCATTCGTTGAATTAGAAGCAGGTGTTGATGCACTTCTTCATGTATCACAGATTTCTAAGGAACACATTGAGAAACCTGCAGATGCATTAAAGATTGGCGATGAAGTAACAGCTAAGGTTGTTGATTTCAATGCTGAAAATCAGAAGATTAGTTTAAGCGTGAAGGCACTTCTTCCCGATGCTGATGAAGTAGAAGAAGTTGCAGTTGCTGAAGAAGCTCCCGCAGAAGAATAAGATTTAAGGAAGTTTCCGAAATGGTATATGATTACGAATATTTCAAGAAGCAGGTGCTTGCGTTAACAAAGATTGATTTGAACTGCTATAAAGAGAAGCAGATGAAGCGAAGAATCGATACGTTGATTAGCAGACACAACTTGGATGGCTATGATGCCTTTCTTGGGAAATTAAAGACTGATGCGACTTTGTTGGAAGAGTTTGTAAATTATCTGACAATCAATGTGTCCGAATTTTATCGTAATCCTGATCAGTGGCAGATTTTAGATAAAGATGTATTTCCGGAGTTGATTAACAAATTCGGACAGCAGTTAACGATTTGGAGCGCGGCTTGTTCTACAGGTGATGAGCCATATTCATTGGTTATGGCATTGTCCAGACACGTTCCTTTGTCTAAGATTAAAATTTACGCAACTGACATTGATAAGCAGGTGCTTGCGGCAGCAAAGAACGGTATTTATGCAGAGAAGAGCATTGCAGGTGTACCTGCTGACTTGAAAGCGAAATATTTTACAAAGGTTGGTTCTTCTTATCGAATCGCAGATGAGATTAAGGCCAGGGTTGAGTTCAAAGAGCATAATTTGTTAAGAGATGCTTATCCCACCAATGTGAATTTAATCGTATGCAGAAATGTGTTGATTTATTTTACAGAGGAAGCCAAGGAAGATATTTTCCGCAAGTACTATAATTCATTGGCACCCGGCGGAATCCTGTTTTTGGGAAGTACGGAGCAGATGATGAATTACAAAGAAGTTGGATATGAAAGAAAAGCCTCCTTCTTCTTCTCAAAACCTATGAATTAAAAATAAAGCACTTTCGGTATGTCCGGAAGTGCTTTTGATTTAGGTAAATAAAAATCCCTACTTTATCGGTTGTCCGATAAGGTAGGGATGAATTATAATTTCTAAGCAAAAGATGAATTATAATTTCTAAGCAAAAGATGAATTAGAAATTTTATACAAAGTCTGACATTAACATTGTCTGTAAAATATGTTCTGCATACTGATTAAAAGAAGCTCTGCTTGTCTTAAACTCATCTGTTAATTCAAAGAACATATCTCTTTCGCGATATCCGCGCTTGTAGAACGGTGTAAACAACATTTCCCACTGAGGAAGGTAAGATGCCTGCTTTCTTGTATAGCAGTTAGCAGCGGTTGCCTGTTCGCGGTGATCTTTATCAACAAAGCTAGCCACTGACTTATGAATTGCAATGTCTTCTTCGGGAAGATAGTAGTAATCTCTGTAATTAGAGTAGAAGTACTTCATTTCTTCTTCGTAGAGAGGCACCTTAATAATACCGTTCAATTCGTTTCCTGTAAAATAGCATCCCATAGAAGCATATGATACAGGCACGGGAAGGGGTGTCATAAAGCGTAAATTCAATACAAGTTCTTGGCGCTTCTTGTTTTCATAATCGTTATAGTAATTTGCCTGGACCTTCATAACACGCAAGGGCAGGTTAAATAAATCTGAGAAAGCGAGAATGGCAGTTAAGTCTAACATGCCTTCCACATCTTCCTGATTATGTAAAAGAATGGCATTCATCAATTCTTCACTGTGTGAACAAACATAATCGTGATAGTAGTTAATCAGTTCGCCACCGGAGAATTTATCGTCTCTTTCAATGCCAAGGAATTGTTCCAAAGTTTTCTGCTTTAAATCGTTTAATTTCAGAAAACTCTTATAAGGCTTGATACGCTTGTACAAGTCAACGCCCTGGTATACTTCAAACATAAAAGGTATGTCATACATTTTACATTTCTGCTGTAAATAGGGGATATCAAAGCGATTACCGTTAAAGTGAATCAGGAAGGTATATCCTAAGCAGAATTCAAGGAATGCCTGTAAAACAACCGTTTCTTCATCATAATTTTCGGCAAGCCACTGGATGGTGTGCCATTCATTCTCTTTATAGTAAGCGCAACCAATCAAATAAAGATTTGAGTTCTGCGCGGTAAAACCTGTGGTCTCAATATCAAGAAAAAGAATTTCTTCCAATTTGGCCAGGTTTTCGATAGGATAATTTGGTTTTTTATTACCAAGATCTTTTACAATCGTTTTCATATTTCATCACCCTTACAATACAATTAGTATCTTTGGATTTGGCGCCCTTGTCAAAGTTAAAAGCGGACTACAAATTCCGAAAAAATATACCGCTTATATTATACCACGAAATCCCAAAATAAAGTAGTATTTTTTTGCGAAATATAGTACATTTATAAGTAGGAAGTTTTTAATATATGTGATAAAAAACACTGTTCTAAATTACATATAAGTGGACTTTTGCAAAAGGTCAAATTAGTTAAAAGCATATAAAAACAATAAAGTTAGAGGAATAAGTATGGTTAAATTTACTTTTACAGGAGGAATACATCCCTATGACGGCAAAGACCTTTCCAAGGACAAACCGATGAAAGAATATTTGCCGAAAGGGGATTTGGTATATCCCTTATCTCAGCATATAGGTGCACCGGCCAAACCCATCGTACAAAAGGGTGACTATGTTTTAGTAGGACAAAAAATCGCCGAAGCGAATGGGTTTGTTTCTGCGCCCATTTATGCCACGGTTTCCGGTACGGTTAAGGCAATCGAGCCCAGAAGAGTCGTTACTGGCGACGGCGTTATGTCGATTGTGGTTGAAAATGACGGCGAGTACAAAGAGGTTATTTTTCAGCAACCTAAGCCTGTAGAGGTCCTTTTAAAAGAAGATATTTTAAAATTAATCGGAGAGGCCGGTGTGGTTGGTATGGGTGGTGCAGGTTTTCCTACTCACGTGAAACTTGCACCGAAGAATCCGGAAGATATTGATTATGTCATTATCAATTGTGCGGAGTGTGAGCCCTACCTTACCAGCGATTATCGAAGAATGGTGGAAGAACCGGAGAAACTTGTGGAGGGTTTGCGGATTATTCTTCGCTTGTTTGACAAAGCAAGAGGTATTCTAGCAGTAGAAGACAATAAACCCGATTGTATTAAGATTTTAAAGAAACTTACTAAAGATGATGACCGTATTTCGGTATCGCCTTTAAAAACTAAGTATCCTCAGGGGTCAGAGCGCCATTTAATTTACGCGGTGACAGGCCGTGCGATTAATTCGTCTAAATTACCGGCAGATGCAGGTTGCATAGTAAACAATGTGGATACGGTTGTGGCAATTTATCACGCGGTAAAAGAAGGAAAGCCTGTAATGCATCGTATTGTAACGGTGACGGGAGATTGTATCAAAAACCCGCAAAATTATATGGTTCGAATCGGTACTTCTTATGGCGAACTGATTGAGGAAGCCGGCGGTTTAATTAAGGAGCCTAAGAAAATCATATCCGGCGGACCTATGATGGGATTTGCCTTGTTTGATGTAAATGTGCCTGCGACTAAGACTTCATCGGCACTTTTATGCTTGAGTGAAGATGATGTATCAACGGCAAAACAGACGGCTTGCATCAATTGCGGACGTTGCGTAGAGGTTTGCCCCGGGCGTGTAGTACCCAGCCGGTTGGCAGTTTTGGCAAACCGAGGCGAGAAGAAAGAGTTTGAGAAACTCAATGGTATGGAATGTTGTGAGTGTGGTTGTTGCAGTTATATATGTCCGGCAAAACGCCACCTGACCCAGTCCATTAAGTCCATGAGACGTATGATTCTTGCGGACAGAAAGAAGAAATAGGAGGAAGGGCATGAAAGAGAGAATGGAAGTATCATCCAACCCTCATATTCGTTCAAAGGACAGCACCGATAATATCATGTTATCCGTTGTGATTGCCCTGATGCCGGCAACGCTTTTTGGCGTATGGAATTTTGGTTGGTATGCAGCGGTTGTAATTGTGATTACGGTTGCGGCTGCAGTTTTATCGGAACATATTTTTTGTAAAATTTGTAAAAAGCCTACAACAATCAAAGATATGAGTGCCGTGGTAACGGGGCTTTTATTGGCGTTGAATCTGCCGCCGCATTTTCCTTTGTGGATGGCAGCCGTAGGTGCGGTTTTTGCAATTGTAGTGGTAAAAATGTTGTTTGGCGGATTGGGCCAGAATTTTATGAATCCCGCATTGGGCGCAAGATGTTTTCTAATGATATCTTTTGCGCGATATATGACAGATTTTACCTGTGATACATATACGAGTGCAACGCCCCTTGCCACAATGAAGGCCGGCGAGAGCGTGAATATATTGGATATGGTAATCGGAAGAACCGGCGGAACCATTGGTGAGACTTCCATGATTGCCATTGTTTTGGGTGCCTGCTTTTTGATTGCATTGGGAATTATCGATTTAAAAATTCCTGCAATGTATATTGTAAGCTTTGCACTTTTTATTTCAGTTTTCGGTGGGCATGGATTTGATGTATCTTTTATCAGTGCGCATTTAGCCGGTGGCGGATTGATGCTTGGTGCCTTTTTTATGGCAACGGATTATGCTACAAGACCGATTACAAAGAAAGGGCAGTATATATACGGAATTTTACTTGGCGTGTTAACGGGTATTTTCCGTCTGTTTGGTCCCGGTGCAGAAGGCGTGTCTTATGCAATTATCATCGGAAATCTTTTGGTTCCGCTGATTGAGAAGATTACCTTCCCCAAAGCCTTTGGTAAAGGAGGGGAAGCAGTATGAAAACAATGATTAAGGATACGCTGATTCTTTTTGCAATTACTTTGGTTGCCGGTGCGTTGCTGGGCTTTGTGAACGAGTTGACCAAAGAACCGATTGCGCAATACGAGGCTGATAAAAAAGCATCTGCCTGCGGTGAGGTCTTTTATGAGATAAATGAAGACGGTGAGTTGGCGCAGGTGGCTGAACTTACATTTGAAGCCTGTAGCGAAGAAGAAATTAAGAAATTAAACGAAGATATTAAAGATAAAATACAGGGAAATATCGTAATTGATGAGGTATATCGTGCATACTTAGAGCCGGCTTTAATAGAAAATGAAAATATTTCGGATATGGCAGAAGACAGCGCTGCAGGACTTGGCACTATCATATCGGAAGATAGCTTCTATGGTTATGTAATCGGTGTCACAACCAAAGAAGGCTATAACGGCGAAATTTCTTTTTATGTAGGGATTACCAAAGAAGGCAGGCTGAAAGGTGTGTCTTTGCTTCAAATTGCGGAAACACCGGGACTTGGAATGAATGCGGAAAGTGTATTGTTGCCACAGTTTCGTGATGTTGAGGCAGGGCATTTTACGGTGGTTAAAACCGGTGCGGTAGGTCATGATGAGATTGATGCCATTACCAGTGCGACCATTACTTCGGATGCTATTACCGGAGGCGTAAATGCTTCCTATGAGTGCTATATTCTTTTGCAGGAAGGAGGGGACGCATCATGAAACAGTGTATGGAACGTTTGTATAACGGTATCATCAAAGAGAATCCTACCTTCGTATTAATGCTTGGTATGTGTCCTACACTTGCGGTAAGCACATCTGCGATAAACGGCCTTGGTATGGGACTTTCTACTATGGTGGTGCTTGCATTGAGCAATTTAATGATTTCTGCCATGCGTAAAATCATTCCAGATAAGGTTCGTATTCCTGCGTATATTGTAATTATTGCGACTTTTGTAACTTTGGTGGAATTATTGTTGCATGCTTATGTGCCCGCACTTCACGAGTCTTTGGGTATTTATATTAGTTTGATTGTTGTGAACTGTATTATTTTAGGTCGTGCGGAAAGTTATGCATCCAAAAATAAAATGATGCCGTCTTTGTTTGACGGTATCGGTATGGGACTTGGTTTTACTCTGGCCCTTACTTTAATCGGTTTGGTACGTGAGTTTCTTGGCGCTGGAACCGTATTTGGTATTTCCGGACCGGATTTATATGGGGCTTCATTGCCGGAGTTGATTGTGGGATTAATCAATCAATGGTTAGATCCGAACAGTACTTCAGAAGCGGTGCAGTTGTGGAATCGCATTTTAACCGATGAAATCAGCAGTTTTTCACCTATGGGTATTATGGTAATGGCACCGGGCGCATTTTTTATCCTGGCTATTTTGACGGCGATTCAGAATGTTATCAAAGAAAAGGGTAAAAAAGCCGGAAAAGATGTAAGTAAAATTCAATCCGGTTGCAACAGCGATTGTATAAACTGTAAAGACAGTAGTTGTGCAAAGTATCCGACTGATGCTGAAAAAGTGATCTCGGAAGAAAGTGATAATTTGCAAGTTAACGGACTGATTGATGAGGGCGCGCGTTTGCCGGTCGAAGTCGTAAAGGATGAAGATAAGCAACTGCAGGATGATGAGAAGCAGGAAGAGAACAATGGCTTGCAAGATGATGAGAAGAAAAAAGAGAGCAATAGCTTGCCAGTTGATGAAATAAATGAGGAAAGCGACGCTGAACTGAATGAAGAGACTGCGGTTGAAGAAGTTAGTGATGAGATAAACAGCAAAGAAACGGTTATCGAGTCAGAAGATAATAATATCTTAGAAGACTCTATGGAAGAATCCAAACCGGAAAAGAAACATAAAATGACACTTCTGGAAGCTACTCAGGAAATTGATATTGTGGAGCTGGAAGAATTATTGGGAGAAGAGGAGGACGATACGGATGAGTGATTATATTGTTCAATTAATCGTGATAGCCTTGGGTTCTTCTCTGGTTTCTAACGTGGTGTTAAGTCAGTTTCTTGGACTTTGTCCGTTTTTGGGCGTATCAAAGAGTGTAAAAACTGCTGCAGGTATGGGCGGTGCCGTAATTTTTGTTATTACATTGGCATCTTTGGTGGCAGGACTTTTATATGGGTTTGTATTGGAACCCCTTGGAATTACATTCTTAAAAACCATAGTTTTTATATTGGTAATTGCGGCGTTGGTGCAGTTTGTGGAACTGTTTTTGAAGAAGTATATGAAGAGTTTGTATAAGGCATTAGGCGTATTTTTACCTTTGATTACTACCAACTGCGCAGTGCTTGGTGTAGCAATTACAAATGTTAATTTGGAGTATGATCTTTTAACAAGCGTGGTGAATGGATTTGCTACCAGTGTAGGATTTGCCATTGCAATTATTATTCTTGCAGGAATTCGTGAGAAGATTGCATTTAATGATATTCCCAAGCCTTTTCAGGGAATGCCTATTGTACTTGTGACAGCGGGACTTATGGCGATTGCATTCTGCGGTTTTGCAGGTTTGATTTAAGCAAAGGAGGCTGTGTATGAATTATATCGGTATTTTAACAGCGGTGGCGGTTGTGGCCGGCATTGGCTTGTTTATCGGAATATTTTTGGGCATTGCATCCATTGCTTTTCGGGTAAAAACGGATGAGAGGGAAGAACAAATTATAGAAGCCCTTCCGGGCAATAATTGTGGCGGTTGCGGTTATCCGGGGTGCAGCGGTTTGGCCCATGCTATTCTAAAGGGAAAGGCACCTGTAAATGCCTGTCCCGTAGGTGGCGAAGCTGTGGCCAAAGAGGTTGGACGCATTATGGGCATTGAAGCGGATGCGACGAAGAGAATGGTGGCTTTCGTAAAATGCCAGGGCGATTGTGAACAAACTCATATGGATTACAATTATACCGGTTTGCAGGATTGCCAAATGTTGAATTTTGTGCCGAATCAGGGGCCTAAAAGCTGTAATTTTGGTTGTCAGGGCTACGGAAGTTGTGAAAGAGTATGTCCTTTTGACGCAATTCATGTGGTAAACGGAGTTGCCGTTGTTGAGAAAGAGAAGTGTAAGGCTTGCGGGAAATGTCTTGCGGTCTGTCCGAGAGAAGTGATTGAAATGGTTCCTTACGAGGCAGAATATCTAGTGGCCTGCAGTTCCAAAGAAAAGGGACCTGAAGTGAAGAAGTCCTGTGATATCGGTTGTATCGGCTGTGGTTTGTGTAAGAAGAATTGTGCATCAGAGGCCGTGACCGTGGATACATTCCTTGCGCATATTGATTACGATAAGTGTGTCTCTTGTGGCGTGTGTGCGGAGAAATGCCCGAAGAAGTGCATTGTGAATAAATAACAGTTTATTACGTAAAACCGAATGGTTTAAAAATAATATCGCTTATCCTATAATTCCTACCGTTTGTCGCAAAAATATTGAGAAAACACGTTTTAATGATATAATACATCTCAAAATAGATTTAAATTTGAGGAGATGTGAAAGATGAAACGTAAAATGATGTTAGCACTTATTATGCTTTGTGCATTATTTGCATTTACTGCATGTAGTGCAAATGAAGATGTTGCCACAGACACAGGCGACAATGAAGTAGTATCTGACGCAACTGCTGACAGTGAAGATGCTGGTACGGAAGAAGATGTAGAGATTGATTCTGAAGCAGAGTCTGATGCAGTATTGAGTGGTGATGGAACCACAAGTGGAGATCTTCTTATGTATGTAGCTGATATCTATGATGTTCCCGAACGAGGAACTGTAGTAATAGGCGAAATCGAAAGAGGTAGCTTAACTGTTGGTGCTACCGTAGAATTCGTAGGTGTAACAGGTGAAGTTATCAGTGACCAGGTGTCTTTTATCGAAATTGACCGTGAGACGCAGGAATCTGCCGGTGAAGGCGATTATGTGGGAATTGGCTTAGCGAATGTAAGTAAGGATCAGCTTGCAGTCAGTATGGCAATGTGCAGTCCCGGAACAATGAAGGCTTGTACAACTTTTACTGCAGAAATTTCATTGGATGAAGTAGAAGGCGCAGAACCTTTTACAAACAGTCTTGTTGCTGATTATATTATGAATTTGGCAGAGGTTGAAGGTACGGTACAGCTTCCGGAAGGAATGAGTGAACTAAAACCAAATGAAACAGCAGTGGTTACGGTAACATTATCTCAACCTTTGGCTTTTGAGGCAGGCGAGCAAATTGTTATTCGCCATAATGCTCAGACCATTGGTAGCGGTACAATTTTAGAAGTGCTTGAATGATTTTAATAACAGAATTTATAAAGTATAAGAATAATGAAAGCTATGACATTTTCTTTGAAGTTAATTTAAGCAAAGAAAGTGACATAGCTTTTTTATTTATAAGAGTATGTAATTTGCCCGGTCTCATCAATTAGAATACATTCGGTATCGTCCAGTGCTTGGACATATTCCAATGCGTCTTCCGGGCCCAGTACAAAGCAGGTGGTGCTTAAGGCATCGGCCGTAGTAGAAGAGCCACAGATGATGGTGACACCGGTTAAATTATTCTCTACAGGATACCCTGTAGTGGCATCAAGAATGTGATGATAAACAATGTTTTCATAAGTGAAATACCGTTCATAGGTGCCGGAAGTAACCACGGAAGAATTACTTACCTGAACAACATCTGATGTCATACCGGCAGGGGCAAAGGGCTGTTGGATTCCTACCGTATAGGCAGTAGCGTCCGGTTTGTTGCCGATAGCACATACATTTCCGCCAAGATTGATTAGGGCAGAAGTAACACCTTGTGATAGGAGATATTCTTTTATTTGATCAGCGATAAAACCCTTGGCAATAAAGCCTAAGTCAATGGCGGAATCAGGGTCTTTTAAGGCGACAGTATTATTTGCACCAAGTTCGACAAGCCTATAATCTACGTGTTCAAGCAGGGCATTGATTTCTTCAGAAGCGGGTGGCGTTGTTTCATCAGTGGCATCGGTAAAATTCCATAAGTCCATCAAGGGCGCTACAGTGATGTCGATTTTACCTTCCGTCAGTTCACAATAATATAATGCCTGTTCTAATAAGTTATAAGTATCTGCGGAAACGCTTACCGGTTCCCCATTGCTGTGATTGATGCGCCAGATATCACTGCCTTCCACGGTGCGACTAAACAGATTCTCATATTTCTCGCACAAAGCAAAACATTCTTCTGCAAGTACACAATCGTCTGCAGAATAAAATGTTAGGCTGATAACCGTGTTAAAATAATAATCGGTATAAGTCACAGGCTGACTGCTTTTTTGACAGCCGGGGAAGGAAAAGAGAACCAGTCCAACCAACAGCAGGGCTAATATTTTTTTGTAAGGCGTGATTATTATATCAAGTATTACGTGAAGTGTGTTTCTTTTATCAAATATCATACGCAGTCTGTTCTGCCTTTCATTGCTAATGACAATATTATACTATAAAAGTGTCGTGCATAGGACACAAATTTCACAGTTGAGAAAAAATCGGAATTATATTATGATTGTATCATAAAACTTAATGTTTTATTTTAATTATATTTATTTGAAAAAGTGAAATTGTATTTAGCATACATACATTAAAATAGTATTATTACATTCTGTATACATTTATTAAGAAGAGTATGAATGCAAAGTTTTTTAGGAGAATAAAATGCGATTAGACGATCAGTTCGAAGAAGAAAGCAGTGCAAAAGGGACAAGTTTTATGTTAACCGCTGTAATTAGTGTGGGCTTGTTTCTTGTGGTTGTTTTCGGAATCGTTATATTTGTGAATAGAGATGCATTGTTTCATGATAAACCAAGCCAGAGTCAGGTTGTTACCAAGCCTTCGGAGGATGCAAGTTCTGTAATCAGTGGCAGTACATTGGTATCGGATGATTTGGATATTTGGGATGATTACCCTGTAGAAGAAGAGAAAAGCGAAACAGTATCAGAGATTGTTTCGGAAACACCAAGCGAAGACGACCCCAGCGAGGGCGGAACCAAGACTTTGGTAACCTTTGCAGACGGCAAAGAGCAGTGGTACAGCATCAGCAAATATCTTCCCCAGAATGAGTATGATGAAACCGGTTTTGTTCTGGGCAACGGCCGTATGGCTTATTATGTGGAAGGCAATAAAGAGTCGTATCTTGGCGTCGATATTTCTAAGTATCAGGGTTATATTGATTTCAATGAAGTGAAGAAAGACGGTGTAGACTTTGTTATTATTAAGCTTGGTTCCCGGGGCTACAGTACGGGACAGTTGACCTTGGACGACTATTTTCAGGATAACATTAAGCGCGCAACCGATGCCGGACTTGAGGTGGGCGTATCCTTCAGTTCGCAGGCTATCACTGTAGACGAGGCCAAGGAAGAGGCTGCTTTTGTGTTGCAGTATCTTCAGGACTATAACATCAGCTATCCCGTGATTTTTGAGATGGAGCATATTGTAAATGATACTGCAAGAATTGATGTTTTAACCAAAGAAGATAAAACCCAGATTACCAAAGCTTTTATCGATGATATTGAAACCGCAGGATATAATGCAATGTTTTCCGGGGATAAGGCATGGTTGTTTGCGGATATTAATTATGCGGCGCTTTCCGCTTATGATGTGAGATTGGAACAGTCAGAGGATTTGCCGGACTATCCTTATCGTTTTTATATGTGGCAATACACACAAAAAGGAACCGTGGACGGAATTTCCGGCGAGGTTCCCTTGAATATTTGTTTTATCGATTATACCATAAAATAGGTTGACATAATTTTATAATGTATAATTTAGTATGCGGGGATTTATTTCCAGAGTGGAGTAAATTTCCGCATATTCTTTTGGCAAAATATCTTCAATGAAGTTAGGCACAAACTGCTTGCGAATGCCGTTTTTACGTAAAAGGTCGATTGCCTTGTTGTAAGCAATGGCAGCTTCGGTTTCGGTGGCGTAAGTACCGACTTTTAATTTGCCTTTTACGTGGATACGGGTAATGTAGGCAGATTTCTGTATGCCGGGCTGTTCAAAGACCCCACGATAGCGGTTTACAATGCTGATGTTGGAATAGCGGAAATCGTGTTCGTCCTTATTGATAAAATGATAATCCCTGCCGGGCACGGCATAATTCATAATGCCGTAGCGGTTTAGGATGTTCACTTGCATTCCGTAGTCCGAAACGAAGAGGTGATTGCCGCGGGCCATAATTTTATGGGAAGAATAGTAAAATAAATCATCTTTATCAAATTTTAAAACACAGTCAGCAGACAAATAGTAGAGAAAGAAGCTGGGGCGCAGGTAAATGGGCGTGTGAAAATAAATGCCGTTATCGCGCAGGTTATGTAAGATAACCCACTTCTCAAACTGCATAACATCAGCCCCGGGATAATCATCAATTTGTGTATCGTTGGTTTCCAAGATGCGTCGCGCCAAAAGGTAGCAGCGATGGGCATCGGCTTCGGAATTAAAACTGCCGAGACTAATGTGTTTTCCTTTATGTGTTAAGGACGCACGATAATATATAGAATTGTCTTTTTTATGGGCAATGGATACCCCTGCATTCTGTTTTTTCATATAATCCCTATTTCTGAGTGATTTGTCGCCAAGAGATGACACTAATATCATAGCATAATTTCGGTGTATTTTCGACGGATATTTTGTCTCTTTTACTCGAATGGTAATTTTTTGATTTCTCTTTGCATAAAATGATACATATGTGTTTGCGGTACAAGCCGTAATGCTTATCGCGATTCATACGTTTGGGGCAGAAGGCGCCCGGCAACATAATCACAGTTGCGGAAACGGAGACAATATGTATAAAAAATATGCAATGCTGCTACTGATGGTAAACGTAATCCTTGGGGTTGCTTTTATAACGGTAAAAGAACGGGAGATGTTAATATCAGTGGGAAACTTTTACGGAAGAGGTGCGAATGAAGCAGTAAGTGAGGGTGTGAGTAATGTGGAATGTATTTCCGTTGTGCGAAATAAAGCCGTTATATCCGGAAATCAGCCCATGCTTACTTTGCAATCGGTGGAAAAAGAATATTATTCCATTACTGAAGAAGAGAAATGGATTCTTTACAAACTTGTGGAAGCGGAAGCGGGGACGGAAGACCGCATCGGTAAAATTCTTGTGGCAAATGTAGTTTTAAATCGCCTGGAGAATGACAGTTTTCCGGATACGGTGGAAGGTGTGGTTTTTCAGGAAAGTGACGGTGTGGCACAGTTTTCACCGGTGTCTAACGGCAGGTATGAGAGCGCAAAACCTCAGGAAGATACCATCGAGGCCGTGGATGCGGCGTTGAAGGGAGAAGACTATTCTGAGGGCGCACTGTATTTTATGGCAAGGAAACATGCGGATTGTGAAAATGTCAAATGGTTTGATGATGTTTTGGATAAAGTGGTTATTCACGGAGGACACGAGTTTTACAAGTAGTAGAATATCGTCTTAAAGTTGGTTTTATCGTTTGCATATAAAAAAGGAGTGTGATATAATCTTTAGGTAAAAATGTTATTTGGTTGCAGTGGGCCCAATGATTGGTGGCTGCAAGGAAAGGTCGAAACTATGAACGTACAATACAGAAGCTCAAGAGGTGGACAGGAAGGAGTAAGTGCATCCGGAGCCATTATTAAAGGACTTGCGCAGGACGGAGGTCTTTTTGTGCCGGATCATTTTCCGAAGCTGGAAATCAGCCTTGAGGAATGTGCGAACTTAAATTATAAAGAACTTGCATATGAAGTAATGAAATTGTTCCTTACCGATTTTACGGAGGAAGAATTAAGAGGCTGTATCGAAAGAGCCTATGATGACAAATTTGACACGGAAGAAATAGCGCCTTTGGCAGAGGTAGATAAGGCATATTATTTGGAATTGTTCCACGGTGCAACCATTGCTTTTAAGGATATGGCGTTATCTATTTTACCGCATTTAATGACAACAGCGGCAAAGAAGAATAATGTAGAACAGGAAATCGTAATTCTTACGGCAACTTCAGGTGATACAGGTAAGGCTGCGTTGGCTGGTTTTGCAGGTGTTGAAGGAACAAGAATTGTGGTATTTTATCCCAAGAACGGTGTGTCTGCCATTCAGGAGAAGCAGATGGTTACCCAGAAGGGCGAAAATGTTAAAGTAATCGGTATTACAGGAAACTTTGACGATGCCCAGACCGGTGTTAAGAATATCTTCGGTGATAAGGAAATGGCAGAAGAGCTTGCCAAGGCCGGCTTTGTATTCTCATCTGCGAACTCTATTAATATCGGCCGTTTGGTACCGCAGGTGGTTTACTATGTATATGCTTATGCCAAATTGGTAAAAGAAGGACGCATCAAAGCAGGTGACCCTATTAATGTTACGGTTCCTACCGGTAACTTTGGCAACATTCTTGCAGGATATTACGCAAAACAGATTGGTGTGCCCATTGCGAAGTTGATTTGTGCATCTAACGAAAATAAAGTTTTATTCGATTTCTTTGAGACCGGATGCTATGACAGAAATCGTGACTTTATTCTTACAACTTCACCTTCAATGGATATTTTGATTTCAAGTAATTTGGAGCGTTTGATTTACTTAATTGCAGGCAGTGATGCGGATAAAAACCGCGAATTGATGCAGAGTTTGTCTGCAAGCGGTAAGTATACCATTACAGAAGATATGAAGAGCCGTTTGGCCGATTTTGAAGGCGGTTTTGCAAGTGAAGCAGATGTAGCAGAAACTATTCGCCGTATTTACGAAAAGACAGGTTATGTGATGGATACACATACTGCGGTTGCAGCTACAGTTTATGAGAATTATCGCAAAGCTTCTGCAGATGAAACCCCTACGGTTATTGTTTCTACAGCAAGTCCTTTTAAATTTACAAGAAGTGTTATGGAAGCAATTGTTGGTTCCATTGACGATAAGAGTGATTTTGAATTAATTGATAAGCTTTCTGAAATCGCAAACGTGAAAGTGCCCAATGCGATTGAAGAAATCAGAACTGCAGACGTGTTACATGATACTGTATGTGACAAAGAGGATATGAAGGCACAGGTGAAGAAGTTCTTAGGCCTGTAGTTATGGAGAATGTGAATGGAAAAAGCAAAGCATATTCTGATTGTAGATGATGTAACAACAAACTTAAAACTCGCTGCGGAAGTTTTGCAGGAGCATTATAAGTTATCCATGGCCAAGTCCGGCCAACAGGCAATCCAATTTTTGGAGAAAGCCAAACCGGATTTGATTTTGTTGGATATCAGAATGCCGGAAATGGACGGATATCAGACTTTGGAACGCATCAAAGCAAATCCGAATACAGCCAATATTCCTGTTGTGTTTCTTACCGTAGACGATCAGCGCGAGAGTGAAATTAAAGGTCTTAAAATGGGTGCGATGGATTTTATTCTAAAACCCTTTGAGCCTGAAGTTATGCTTAGCAGAATTGAAAAAATTCTTCAGATTGAAGATTTACGTAAGAATTTGTCCATCAGTGCGCGTAAGGATGTTTTGACGGGGCTTTGGAACCGCAAGCATCTGGAAGATGAAGTAGAGCGTTACCTGGATGAAAACGGGCAAAAAGCTGTTTTTATGATTATGGATATCGATAATTTTAAGCAGATTAACGATACCCACGGTCATATTATGGGTGATGCGGTGTTGGAGCGTATTGGTAATATTTTAAGAAGCAGTGTAGGTCCCAGAGATATTGCGGCAAGAATCGGCGGCGATGAATTTGCCGTATTGTTAAAAGGTGATTACACGGATGGTGAAATCCGTGAATACTGTCAGCTGCTTTTTGACCAGGTAGATGCCGATATGACAGAGTTAATCGGGAATACAAAAGAGGTAACTTTGTCTGTAGGTATATCACAGGTGCCTATGGATGCATATGATTATTTTGGTCTGTATTCCAAGGCAGATAAGGCATTGTACTACGTAAAACAGAATGGTAAAAATGACTATCATTTTTTCAGTCAGAAAGAAGAGGAGCCTGAAGAAACCGTAGAGGAAAAAGAAGACAGTTCTGTAGATATGGCAAAACTGGAACAGGTTGTTACCGAGCGTAATGAGGCAGACGGTGCTTATCATGTTGAATATGAAGGCTTTAAGCATATTTATCACTTTGTATCAAGAGGCTTGGGCAGAAACGGTCAGACGGTGCAGATGGCGTTATTTACCTTGAATTACATTAAGAGTATGGGAATTACCCATGAGATGCTTCAGAAGGCTATGAAAGAGTTGGAGCGTGCGATTATCGTATCTTTGCGTCAGGGTGATGTAACCACACAGTACAGTAGTTTCCAGTATGTTGTTCTTCTTATGAATACCAGTGAAGAGAATGGTGAGAAGGTAGTGCAGAGAATTCTTGATACTTGGGATCAAATGAATGAATGCAGCGGTATTCAGCTGGATTATGCCATTAAGCAGGTGGAAGCAAGAACGAAGTAGGAGAACGAGTCGGTCGATAAAATAAAGATGATTAGAATCAATAAGAAAGGGTGTTCATCAAATGATGAGCACCCTTGATTTTTGTTTTTATCTGTTTGATAAAGGAATGTATTCCATATCTTCGTGAATCGGTCTGTATGCAGGTCGGATGATTTTTCCGTTGTTTGCAAGTTCTTCCAAACGATGTGCGGACCAGCCGACAATTCTTGCCATAGCAAACATAGGAGTGTAGAGTTCATGAGGAAGTCCTAACATATTATAGATAAATCCTGAATAGAAGTCTACGTTAATACTTACGCCCTTGTACATTTTACGTTCTGCTGCAATGATTTGAGGAGCAAGACGTTCCACGAGAGAGTAGAGTTCAAATTCTGCCATAAGGCCTTTTTCTGCGGAAAGGTCATCCACGTACTGTTTTAAAATAACGGAACGGGGATCGGACTTGGAATAAATCGCATGTCCAACACCGTAGATTAAACCTGCGTGGTCAAACGCTTCTTTGTGAAGGAGTTTCTTTAAGTAGTTACCTACTTCATCTTCGTCCTTCCAGTCCTTAACTTCTTTCTTCATATCTTCAAACATCTGAACAACCTTAATGTTAGCACCGCCGTGACGGGGACCTTTTAAGGAGCCGATTGCTGCTGCGATAGCAGAGTAGGTATCGGTTAAGGTTGAAGTTACAACGTGTGTTGTAAAAGTTGAGTTGTTACCACCGCCGTGTTCCATATGAAGTACCAGAGCGATATCAAGTAACTGTGCTTCAAGGGCAGTGTACTTGCTGTCCGGTCTTAACATGTGAAGAATGTTTTCTGCGGTAGATAATTCCGGTTTGGGATTGTGTATGTACATACTCTTGCCATCGTGATAATGGTTATATGCATGATATCCGTAGATGCTGAGCATCGGGAACATACTAATCAACTGTAATGACTGTCTTAATACGTTGGGAAGAGTAGTGTCATCCGCTCTGTCATCATAAGAATACAGAGTCAAAACGCTTCGTGCTAAAGTATTCATCATATCCTTACTGGGCGCCTTCATGATAATGTCACGTACGAAGCTTGTAGGCAATGTACGATATCCTGCCAGCATTTCCTTGAAGTTGGTAAGTTCTGCTGCATCAGGCAATTTGTCGAAGAGAAGAAGATAAGCTACTTCTTCAAAACCGAAACGATTTTGATCCGCAAATCCTTTTACCAAATCTTTTACATTATATCCGCGATAAAAAAGTTCGCCGTGAGTGGGAACCTGTTCGCCGTTTACCAGTTTGTTTGCGCGTACGTCTGATATATGGGTAAGTCCGGCAAGAACGCCTTTACCGTTTAAATCT
>JAGAQZ010000032.1 GCA_017622505.1 Lachnospiraceae bacterium | reverse complement strand
TGGCGGAAGAAACCAGTCTTTTAGCCCTTCTTGAGAAGGCTGAAACCGTAGAAGATATCAGTTATCTTACTTCCAGATTGTCAGAGGTTCGTTACAATATCGAGAACCTTGAGTCAAGACTTTTAAAATATGACGATTTGGTAGAATATGCAACCATTCACTTATACATTGAAGAAGTGGAAGTTTACACACCGGTGGTAACGGAAGAAAAGACCTTCGGCGAAGAAGTGAAAGAAGGCTTTATGGCGAGCGTACAGGATATTTGGAATTCCATCGTAAGATTTGTGAAAAATCTCATTATCGATTTACCTTATATTATCCGTTTCTTTGTGATTGTTGGTTTAATTGTTCTTGCAATCAGATTAATAATTGTTATAATAAAAAAGGTTATTAAAAACAAAAAGGCAAAGAAAGCTGCTGCTTTGGATAAAGTACAAAAGGAAATGCCGGTAAAAGAAGAGTCAAAGGAAGTTGTTACTTCAATTGAAGACTCTAAAACACAGAAAACCGGAGAAACAAAGCAGGAGTAAGGTTTTTTAGATAAGGACAGGTAAAATATGGAGCAGAAGAAGTCGGGTTTTGTAAGTATCATAGGAAGACCAAATGTGGGTAAGTCCACATTGATGAATCAGATCATCGGTCAGAAAGTGGCGATTACTTCCAACAAACCCCAGACCACCCGCAACAGAATACAGACCGTATATACCGATGATGTGATGCAAATTGTATTTGTGGACACACCGGGTATCCATAAGTCCAAAAACAAGCTTGGTGACTATATGGTGAATGCGGCAAAGAGCACCTTAAATGAAGCGGATGTGATTCTCTGGCTTGTGGAACCTACCGATTATATCGGTGCCGGTGAAAAGAGCATTATCGAGAATTTAAAGCAGGTGAAAACACCCATTATTCTTGTAATTAACAAGATTGATACGGTAAAGAAAGAAGAATTGCTTCATATTATCGATACCTACCGCAAGGAATTGCAGTTTGCGGAAGTGGTTCCCGTATCTGCCTTGAAGGGTAATAATACGGATACACTTTTGGAGTGCATCGGTAAGTATCTTCCTTATGGTCCTTGGTTTTATGATCCCGATACTTTGACGGATCAGCCGGAGCGTCAGATTGTGGCAGAGTTGATTCGTGAGAAAGCCCTGCGTTGTTTGGAAGATGAGATTCCGCATGGTATTGCCGTAGCAATCGATACTATGAAATTCAGCAAAAAGATGGCGGATATCGAAGCGACCATTGTATGTGAGAGGGATTCACACAAAGGCATTATCATCGGGAAAGGCGGACAGATGCTTAAAAAAATCGGTTCCCTTGCCCGTGCTGATATTGAAAGAATGCTGGATATGAAAGTAAATCTTAAAATTTGGGTAAAAGTTAAGAAAGACTGGAGAGACAGCGATTTTATGCTGAAAAACTTTGGTTTCCAGTCGAAAGATTTCGAATAATTTAGTAAAAAGCAAATCTGAAGCAAGGAGCCGCGAACTGTTTTGGCAGGTCGTGGCTTCCTGTATATGAAAGTTTTGGCAGGCATTTCCACGTAAAAATTACGCAGGATTGGAAATGCTAAAATCGAAGGCGCAAGTCTTACAAATACAGGAAGCAGAAAGGCGGGTTTGCTATGATAAACGGAAGTGATTGGGATACTTTTTATCGAAGCGGTAAGGTGGAGGATTATCTGAATTACTGCCAAAACAAGGAACGGAATGAGACGGTAAAAGCGGACAGAGGTTTAAAAGAAGAGCATGCAGAATTTTATGGTGGTTTTAGGTCTGGTGCTGAAAGCGGAACCCATCGGGGAATATGACAGAAGGGTGGTGCTTCTTACCAGGGAAAAGGGTAAAATAACGGTGTTTGCCAGGGGCGCAAGGCGACAGAATAATCGCTTTCTTGCCACGACGACACCCTTTTGCTTCGGGGAATTTAAATTGTTCGCCGGACAGAATTCGTATTCCCTTTCCGAAGCCAATATTACGAATTATTTCGAAGGCGTGCGTTCGGATTTTGAACTTGCCTTTTATGGAATGTATTTTCTGGAAATGGCAGATTATTATGCAAGAGAGAATTCCGACGAAAAACAGCTTTTGAAACTTTTATATCAGTCTTTGACAGCGTTGACGCATCCGACGCTGGAACGTGATTTCGTAAAAATGATTTATGAAATCAAGGCAATTATGATAAATGGTGAATTTCCGGGAGTACCGGAGCAAAGAGATGACTTGAGCGGTGCCGACAGGGCAATCCGTCATTTGTGGGATACCCCGGCGCAAAATGTTTATTCCTTCCGCGTAAGTGAAGCGGTGCAGAAGGAGTTGAGTGAACGTTGTGAGGAGATTCGCAAGCGTGTCATAGATAAGGAATTTAAAAGTCTGGAAATGTTAAACAGCTTAAAACCGGATTCGGAAGAGCAGTAAATACTTAAGGAAAGTGAAAAGATGGGAGAAGTACATACGAGTAAAAAAAGAAGGTTTTTAAGGCCTTCCATAATTGCTTTTATTATGCCTGTGGTGATATTATCGGTTCTTTATATCATCAGAGGCGTATTTCCCTTTGGAGATAAAATCTATGTGCGTATGGATTTTTATCATCAGTATGCACCTTTTATGAGAGAGTTTTGCCGTCATATTTTAAACGGTGAAAGCCTGCTTTATGATTGGGATTTTGGCCTTGGTACGAATTACTGGGCGCATTATGCATACTATTTGGCAAGTCCGTTGAATTGGCTTTTGATATGGATTCCGGGCGATTATATTATCGAAGCAATGAACGTTTTGCTGGTTTTACGTGCAGGAATTGCAGGCAGTGCCTTCGTATTTTTCTTAAAAGAAAACCGCAGAGAAAATATGGCTATGGCTGTATTCGGTGCTTTTTATGCACTGTCGGGCTATTATTTGGCTTATTCCGGCAACGTAATCTGGATGGACGGATATGCCCTGTTTCCGCTGGTGGCGCTGGGCGTAAAACGTATTGCCAAAGGAAAGAGCGCAACGCTTTATACGGTAAGTATGCTGATTAGTACATTCAGCAACTTTTATCTTGCGGTTATTATGGGAATGTGTTGTGTGCTGTGGCTTATTATTTGCCTTATCAACGAGAGAAGACAAACTTTTAAAACGGTTTGCCTGGCAATCGGGCGGTTTACTTTGTCTACGCTTCTGTACGTGGGTATGTGTGCGGTCATTCTTTTGCCTGTGGCATCGGCACTTATGAATACACCGGCGGGGGACAGCAGTTTTCCGGAGAAGACTGAGTTTTACTTCGCATTTTATGATATGTTTGAGCGTATGTGCGTGAATGTACCGAGCAATTTAAAAGGTTCGGATTTGCCGAATCTCTATGCATCTGTGTTTGCGCTTGTGTTGTTGCTGATGTATTTCGGAAATAGAAGTATCCGTTTAAAGAATAAGATTGTAAACGGCTTTGTTTTATTGTTTATGCTGGCAAGCTTTGAAATTAATATGCTGGATTACATTTGGCATGGCTTGCATTTTCCCAACAGTTTCCCGGCAAGACAATCCTTCTTTTTTATCTTTCTGGTGCTGGTGCTGGGATATGAGGCTTTTGCAAAGCGTAAGAGAGTGTCTTTGAAGGTGGTTTGCATTTCAGTGCCCCTGCTTATGGCGGTTGCGGGAATGGCATGGATTTTCCTTGGAAAAGATAATGATTTTAACGGAATTCATATTTACTTATGTACCATTTTATTTATGCTGGCGTATGGAATCCTGTTTATAATGGAGCGGAAAATATCGGCCAAACCGGCGTTTATTATTCTATTGGTTATGTGTTGCGTGGAAGTGTCTGTGAATACCTGGGTTGTAGGGATTGATTCGGTGGTTTCCAGGGCATCGTATATGGAAGATAATGCGGAGACTGCTGCAGCCTTGAAGGAAATTATGCCTAAAGAAGGATTTTACCGTGTGGAAGAACAGGACCGTCATACCGTAAATGATGCTGCCTGGGACGGATATTACGGTGCGTCCTATTTTTCGTCTACCATGCCGGGGGGCGTCAAGGAATGGTACGATGCTTTTGGTATGCGTAACAGCAGTGTTTCGTATTCTTATGACGGGGCGACACCTTTGACAACTTCGTTGCTTGGAATACGTTATGTATTTGCAAGTGAAGATGCATATAAGCCCGGAAATACTTTTATTGAGACCGATATTTGTCTGGAAGATGAAAGCATAAAGGTTTATGAAAATACTACTGCATTGCCGTTGGGGTATATGGTGGATTCTGATTTGGAAAATGATTTTGTTTACAATTTCTCAAATCCTTTTATAACGCTGAATGACTATGCCGGTGCTGTTTTGGGTGAGGATACAGATTTATTTGAACCGGTAAAACAGTACAAAGAAATTGAAGTGTTACAGTTTGATACTTCTGCGGGCGCGGAGGCGGAATTGGAAGAATCCGAATATGAAAAGAAAAAGGTTTCGGTGGAAATCCCTGCCGGCAAAAATGTATTCCTTTATGTATACACCTATTTGGAAGCAATAGAGGTGGAGGTACGTAACGAAGAAACCGGTGAAGTTGAAACCCGCGAATATGATGATTTGAAGTTTAAGAAGATTATTTCAATCGGAGTGGAAGAGTATGACCGCGTAATTACCGTTTCTTCGGCAGATGCCGGAGTGAGTGAAGTTAAGTTTTATTCATATGAAATGAATGAGTCTGTGTTGAAACGTATTTACGACAAGCTGAATCAAAATCCAATGGAATTGTCTGGTTTATCCGGCACGGAAATTAGCGGTAAAATAGACGTGAAAGAAGCGGGAGTTCTTCTTTTATCCATTCCGTATGATGCGGGCTGGACGGTGTATGCCAACGGAGAAGAAGTATCTTGCTTTGCCTGGAAAGAAGCCTTTCTGGCACTTGAATTGGAAGAAGGCAGTTATGAACTGGAATTTGTTTACTGCCCGGTAGGTTTTAAGGAAGGCTTGGTAATCAGTTTGGTATCGTTGACGCTGGCATTGTTGGTAATGGGCAGCAAGATATACGCTAAAAATAAGAAAACAAAGATCGGTACGGTTGCGTAATTTTAAACAGATGTCGCGGAAACATAAGATATAAAAGAAAGCCTTGAAAAACAAGACGGACTTGGTTATAATTAGGTACGTGTGTTAGAAAACAGGTATTAAAATTATATTTGGAAGGAAGAAAAACATGAAAAAAGTGTTACTTCTTGTGACAATGATTGCAACGGTTTTTTTATGTGCATGTTCAGAGCAGAAACCTGAAGAGATTGGTGCGACAACGGTTTATGTCAAGAATGACGGAAGCGTTATTGCAACCTTTGTGGAAGATTTCAGTCAGTCCTACTATGATACGGAGGAACTTAAGGCTGATACGGAGGCAGATGTTCTTGCATATAATACGAATGCCGGTGAGGATAAAGTGGAAATTACCTTCTTTGAAGTAGAAGGAAATATTGCAAAGATGCAGATGGAATTTTCTGATACAGCAACTTATAGAGACTACATTGGTGAGACCGTGTTTTACGGAACGATAGCCGAAGCGTTGGAAGAAGGGTATGACTTGAAGTTTAGCTTAATCAACGTACAGGATGCAAATGATGTAATCAGCGAACATGAGTTGCTTTCTATGCAGGATTCTCATATTATTATTGTGGAAGATGCTGTAAGAGTCCGTGCAGAAAGTGCAATGGTTTATATGAGCACAGATGCGAAATATATTGATGAATATGAAGTGGACGGATACGATAATCCGGATGCGACAGTTATTGTGTATTAAGATTTGTGATAAGTATTTGAATGTGATTTTTTAGAATTAAAGAGAATTTTTGAAATAAGATTACAATAAACATAAAGTTAGGAGAAGAAAAATGGAAAAGACAATGGACAAAATCGTAACCCTTGCCAAAGCAAGAGGATTTATTTATCCCGGCTCTGAAATTTACGGTGGTTTGGCAAATACTTGGGATTACGGTAATCTCGGTGTTGAATTGAAGAATAATGTGAAAAAAGCATGGTGGCAGAAGTTTATCGTAGAAAACCCCTATAACGTAGGTGTGGACTGCGCAATTCTTATGAATCCCCAGACTTGGGTAGCTTCAGGACACTTGGGCGGTTTTTCGGATCCTTTGATGGACTGTAAGGAATGCCACGAGCGTTTCCGTGCAGATAAAGTAATTGAAGATTTCTGTGCAGAAAAGGGTATCACTTTAACAGAAGCAGTAGATGCATGGTCACAGGAAAAGATGATGGATTTTATCAAAGAAAATTCCATTCCTTGTCCTACCTGCGGTAAGCATAATTTCACAGATATCCGTCAGTTTAACTTGATGTTCAAGACTTTTCAGGGCGTTACCGAAGATGCGAAGAATACAGTATACTTACGTCCTGAAACAGCACAGGGTATCTTTGTAAACTTTAAGAATGTGCAGAGAACTTCAAGAAAGAAAGTTCCTTTCGGTATCGGTCAGATTGGTAAGTCTTTCCGTAACGAAATCACACCCGGTAACTTTACATTCCGTACCCGTGAATTTGAACAGATGGAATTGGAATTCTTCTGTGAACCCGATACAGACCTTGAATGGTTTGCATATTGGAAGCAGTTCTGTATCGACTGGTTAAAAGCACTTGGCATGAAAGAAGAAGAAATGCGTGTGCGTGACCACGATCCTGAAGAACTTTCATTCTACTCTAAGGCAACTACCGATATTGAGTTCTTATTCCCCTTCGGCTGGGGTGAACTTTGGGGTATTGCCGACAGAACCGATTACGACTTAACCCAGCATCAGAACGTATCAAAGCAGGATATGTCTTACTTTGATGATGCTAAGAATGAAAGATACATTCCTTACGTTGTGGAACCTTCATTAGGTGCTGACCGTGTGGTTCTTGCATTCCTTTGCGGTGCTTATGATGAAGAAGACTTGGGTGAAGGAGATATGCGTACCGTGCTTCGTTTCCATCCTGCACTTGCACCTGTTAAAATCGGTGTGCTTCCTTTAAGCAAGAAGTTAAACGAAGGCGCAGAAGCAATCTATACAAAGCTTTGCAAGAAGTATAACTGTGAATTTGATGACAGAGGTAATATCGGTAAGAGATATCGTCGTCAGGATGAAATCGGTACACCGTTCTGTATCACATACGATTTCGAATCGGAAGAAGACAATTCAGTAACCGTACGTTTCCGTGATTCCATGGAACAGGTTCGTGTGAAAATTGATGAATTGGATGCCTTCTTTGCAAACAAATTTGATTTTTAAGATAGGTATAAAATCCTGCTTTGTTTCGACAAAGCAGGATTTTTCAAGTTTATGGATGAAAACAAAAATATGAGGTGCAGAGTATTGGAAAAGACATTTTTTCAGGTTAAAAACTGTGCAATTTGTCATAAAAAAAGCGGGGTTTATTTTTAAAACCGACATTCTGCTGTTTTTGAAAAAAAGGTGGCAGATAAAAGAAACTTGTGATATAATATTTTAGCGCACGGCATAAAATGCGTGCAGATAGTATGAGACGATACATTTTTACATAAAAGTATCTACGTTTCAAAGGAGGAACAATTGGCATGAAGAAATGGGTTTATTTATTCAAAGAAGGTAGCGCTGATATGCGTAACCTTTTAGGTGGTAAGGGGGCAAACCTTGCAGAGATGACAAATATCGGATTACCGGTACCTCAGGGTTTTACCATCACAACAGAAGCATGTACACAGTACTATGAAGACGGCGAAGTAATTAACGATGAAATCCAGGCACAGATTATGGAATACATCGGCAAGATGGAAGAAATTACCGGTAAGAAGTTCGGTGACAAAGAGAATCCCTTGCTTGTATCAGTTCGTTCCGGTGCAAGAGCATCTATGCCCGGTATGATGGATACTATTTTGAACCTTGGTTTGAATGAAGAAGTAGTAGAAGTTTTGGCTGCAAAGTCAGGAAATCCCCGTTGGGCTTGGGATTGCTACAGAAGATTTATCCAGATGTTCTCAGACGTAGTTATGGAAGTTGGTAAGAAGTACTTCGAAGAACTTATCGACGAAATGAAGGCTGCTAAGGGCGTAACTCAGGACGTTGATTTGACAGCAGAAGATTTGAAGGAACTTGCTAACCAGTTTAAGGCAGAATACAAGGCAAAAATCGGTGCAGATTTCCCTACCGATCCCAAGGAGCAGTTAATGGCTGCTGTTAAGGCTGTATTCCGTTCTTGGGACAACCCCAGAGCGAATGTATATCGTCGTGACAACGATATCCCTTATTCATGGGGTACTGCTGTTAACGTACAGATGATGGCATTCGGTAATATGGGTGATACATCAGGTACAGGTGTTGCGTTTACACGTGACCCGGCTACCGGTGAGAAGAAGCTTATGGGTGAATTTCTTATGAATGCACAGGGTGAAGACGTTGTTGCAGGTGTTCGTACTCCCAATAAGATTTCTGAATTGCAGACAGTTATGCCTGAAGTATATGAACAGTTTATTAAGATTTGTGCAACTTTGGAAGATCATTACAGAGATATGCAGGATATGGAATTTACCATTGAAGACAAGAAACTTTATATGCTTCAGACACGTAATGGTAAGAGAACCGCTCAGGCTGCTTTACAGATTGCATGTGATTTAGTAGATGAAGGTATGATTACAGAGGAAAAGGCAGTTTCTATGATTGATCCCAGAAACTTGGATACCTTGTTACATCCTCAGTTTGATGCAGAAGCTATTAAGAAAGCAGTTCCTGTTGGTAAGGCTCTTGGTGCATCACCGGGTGCGGCTTGCGGTAAGGTTGTATTTACAGCAGAAGATGCGAAGGAATGGAACGCAAGAGGCGAAAAGGTTGTACTTGTTCGTCTTGAAACATCACCTGAAGATATCGAAGGTATGAAAGCTGCTCAGGGTATCTTAACTGTACGTGGCGGTATGACTTCTCATGCAGCAGTAGTTGCACGTGGTATGGGTACTTGCTGTGTATCCGGTTGCGGCGATATCGCAATGGATGAAGCAAATAAGAAATTTACTCTTGCAGGTAAAGAATATCACGAAGGAGATTTTATCTCTATCGATGGTTCTACCGGTAAGATTTATGATGGTATTATCCCTACAGTGGATGCGACTATTACAGGTACATTCGGACGTATTATGGCATGGGCAGACAAGTATCGTGTGCTTAAGGTTCGTACCAATGCTGATACTCCCGCAGATGCTAAGAAAGCTCGTGAGCTTGGTGCAGAAGGTATCGGTCTTTGCCGTACAGAGCATATGTTCTTTGAAGAAGACAGAATTGCTGCTTTCCGTGAAATGATTTGTTCGGATACTGTTGAAGAAAGAGAAGAAGCATTAGAGAAGATTCTTCCTTATCAGCAGGGTGACTTTGAGAAATTATACGAAGCTTTGGAAGGAAATCCTGTTACAATTCGTTTCTTGGATCCCCCTCTCCATGAGTTCGTTCCTACAGAGGATGATGACATTAAGAAACTTGCTGATGCAAAGGGCAAGAGCGTAGAAGAGATTAAGGCAATTATCGATTCGCTTCATGAATTTAACCCTATGATGGGTCACAGAGGTTGCCGTCTTGCGGTTACTTATCCTGAAATTGCGAAGATGCAGACTAAGGCTGTTATCCGTGCTGCAATTACAGTAAAGAAGGCACATCCTGATTGGAATGTAAAACCTGAAATTATGATTCCTCTTGTATGTGAAATTAAGGAATTAAAGGTTATTAAGAAAATGGTTGTTGAAACTGCAAATGCAGAAATCGCAGCTGCAGGTATTGCATTGGAATATGAAGTTGGCACTATGATTGAAATTCCCCGTGCAGCACTTACTGCAGATGAAATTGCTACAGAAGCTGATTTCTTCTGCTTCGGTACAAACGATTTAACACAGATGACCTTTGGTTTCTCTCGTGATGATGCAGGTAAGTTCTTGGATGCTTACTATGACAGCAAGATTTTTGAAAACGATCCGTTTGCAAGACTTGACCAGAATGGTGTTGGAAAGCTTATGGAAACAGCAATTAAGCTTGGTAAGCCTGTAAATGATAAGCTTCACATCGGTATCTGTGGTGAGCACGGTGGAGATCCTACTTCTGTAGAATTCTGTCACAAGTTAGGTTTGGACTATGTTTCATGTTCACCTTTCCGTGTGCCTATCGCAAGACTTGCAGCAGCACAGGCAGCGATTAACAATAAATATTGATTTAAGAGTGTTTGTTGTGCACTGATTAAGAATAATCATTCATATAATATATTTAATTTTTAACAAAAAAGTATTGATAATATAGGGAGTCTGTAAAGGCTCCTTATATTTTATACGAATGACAATTAACATGTCGAATAACGATTGAAAAAGCAGATATTATATTATGATATTGTGGAGGAATACAATGGTAAAAAAGATTTTAGCTATTTTATTGGCATTTGTATATAGTGTGTCATATATTGTGCTTGGGCCGATGATAAAGACTCAAGTTATAAGTTTCGATTCTTCAAAAATTCTTCCTTTCATAGTATGTTTTCTTTTGTGTTCAATAACTAATCTTGTACTTTTTTCGGTTATTCCACGTTGTACGTTTGATGTAAAAAAAGAGTGTTTTATTCATAAAGTTGATAAATTCAGTGAGCGTAAATTGTGTATTTGGGTATGGGGATTTATTTTTGTTTCATGGTTGCCGGCATATTGTGTTTTTTATCCGGGAATCTTATCTTATGATATGGTGTCGCAGGTTGGCAGCGCGATGGGAGAGATTACTAACAATCATCATCCTGTTTTGCATACATGGCTTATAAGAGTATTTATGAATTTGGGAAATAACTTGTTTTCAAGCTATGAATTTGGTATTGGTTTGTTATCATTATTGCAGTTATTAATGGTAAGTTATTCTCTTGCACGGCTGGTAGCATTATTGAAGAAACACAAAGTACCTACTTTAATTGTTTTAATCACTGCATTGTTTTCTTCTATTTGGTTTATGAATGCATGCTTAACAATGACTATGATAAAAGATACCTTGTTTTCTGCCTTTTTTGTGTTGTTTGCTTGTCATTTTGCGGAGATTGTAATTAATCCATATGAATATTCGCGTCAAAAACGAAATTTAATATTATTACCGATTGTTGGATTTTTTATGTGCGCGTTTCGTAATAATGGATTGCATATCTATTTGTTTTGTTTTGCCGGATTGCTTATTTTGCGAATAAAACAAATAAAAAATATTAAAAAATATATTGCTTTAATTGCGGTAATTTTATTGCCGATTTTTGCTTTTAAAATATATTCCGGACCTGTTTTCGAAGCATGGAATATTGAACAAGGTGAAGTACGAGAAGCATTGTCAGTACCAATACAGCAGTTGCAAAGAGTTGCTGTTCAAAATGGAATTGAATTAAATAGTGAACAAACTGAATTGATGGATTATTACATTGATAATTTAATGTGGAGATCGTGGGAACCGGGGCGTAAGTATGAACCATTTATAGCTGATCCGGCCAAAAGTTGTTTCTTTTCGGGGCGATATAATGAGGACCCAATCGCTTTTTGGAAATTTTATTTGCAAATTGGAGAACAATTTACGAAACAATATATTGTGGCTTTTTTATCTAACTCTTTAGGTTTTTGGTATCCGGGATATGATAGTTTCTCTTATGTTGAATATGAAAATTATCCTTCTGAGTGGTTTGTTGTACCGTTAGAACGTATGAGTATTGGTAATTTAGCGTTTATGGATAAGTACTATGAGAGTGTATGTAGGGATGCATTCTGGAGAGAAATTCCTGCCATAAGATTATTCTTTTTACCTGGATTTACGCCATGGATATTAGTATATGCATTAATTTTATCATGGCGAAAGAAAAAGTATTTTACAATGAATTTTCCATTGTTTTTACCACATATTGCGCAGATTGGCATAATGATGCTTTCGCCAACAGCATCATTTCGTTATTCATGGCCGTTTTATTTAATATTACCCTTAGCATTTATAGGGATATGGGGAAACAGAGAACTGAATGAAGTGGAGGAAAAGGATACAGTTATGTGTCCGGAAAATGTAAATGACGCTTGCAAAAATTAAAGAAAAACTGAATCGTTGGCACTTTTGGCTGCTTGGCCTTATTATATTTATTGCGATAGTGATACGTATTATTGGTATAAATTGGGGAATGCCGCATAATAATTTGCATCCGGATGAGGGGCTTGTTTATTGGCCGGCATATCAGTGTGCGTTAGAACGGAATTTTGAGATACATGATTATTACAGACCGAATCATGTTACGATAAAGTTAAATACGCTTTTATATATCGGTATACAGGAATTGTATTTTGTTCCACAAGGAGAACTTGATTTTACTTCAAATTATGGTGAAAATTTTGCGCTATTCACTACGGCTTCGCGTATTATGAATGCGTTGTTTTCAGTGGGCATTGTTGTTTTTGCATATTTGATTGCGTTATCCTGGGGTAAAAATAAAGCGTTATTTGTGGCGTTGTTATTTGCTGTATTTCCGTCTTTTATTGAACATGCTCATTATATTACGCCGGATACTCCGCTTCTATTTTTCTTGATGGGAGTGTTGTGGGCAGCGTTTCGATATATGAAAAAACCGACGATATCTTGGTTGTTTTGGATGTCTTTCTTTACTGCATTAGCATTTTGTGAAAAATATCCGGGGGCATATGGATGTGTCATTATAGCTACGGTTGTATGTGTTACGCATTACAAGAAACCACTCTTGATATTAAGAGATGGTGCAATGGCAATTCTTTTCTTTATACTTGGAATTATGGCAGTTTCCCCCATTTTATTGATTGATTTACGTACTGTATTAGAAATCATGGCGGGACAGAATAAACAATATCATTTGGGTGCGGATGGTTTGAATTTCGGTGAAACAATAGTATTTTATGCAACAACTACAGCAGTGCGTATGGGTTTTGTGTTGACTGTTGGTTGTTTATATGGAATTGTGCGTTCTTTTATGAAGAACAGAAAACCGACTATTCTTTTGATTTCGTTGTTGATGTATATACTTCCGATTTCGAAATTGAGTCTTCATTGGGAAAGATATACGTTGCCGATTTATGCGGTATGTCTTATCTTTGGTGCAATCGGTGTGTTTTATCTTCTAGATGATTTGAGTCGCGCGTTAAAGAAAAATCGTGTGCTTGCTGTTGCGGTATATTTGTTATTGTTATTTTTGCCTGTGGCTAGTTTGGCATCAAGTGCAATGGCGGTTGCCGGAAGTTTTCTGGCACCGGATAGTAGAATTTTATTACAGGAAAATTTTACTGCAGCAAATATAACGAAACAAAATTCTGTTCATGATTGTAATACCCCTCTGGATCCCGGCGGGTATTATGGGGCTTTTGGAAATTTTGTAGCAGGGGATCCGGCGCAGTATAAGTATGGAAGTTGTCCTACTTTCGTAGTGACATCGTCGGCGCAAAGAGATCTTTATCTTGAAGCAGATCCGGAGATTTACGGCGGTGTTGCTAATTTTTATAAAAAATTAGACGAAGAGTATACGATGGTTTATATACATACGGTTGAATTGCCAAGTTACCATTTTTTTGAATTCCAAAATATTTGGTTTGCAGCAAGGAGTGTATATAGATATTTAAACGGTGCATCTGTTGGTTATGAGATTAGGGTATATCAAATGGCACCTTCATAAGGGTGATCGGGGAGAATAAACAAATGAAAATAAAGTATTATTTTAAAGAAATGAGAATAAAAAGCTGGTTAAAGAATTCATTTGTTTTTTTTCCTGTTATTTTTTCGAAGGAATTATTGCAATGGGATAAATTATTGCAGGCGGTTGTTTTGGCTTTGGCATTTTGCTTTGTATCATCAGCAATTTATGTGTTGAATGATATATGCGATGTGGAAAATGACAGAAAGCATGATGTGAAAAAGAACCGTCCGATTGCATCAGGGAAGATTTCAATTCCAAGTGCTTGCATCTTGGCTATTGGTTTGATGATAGCAGGACTGGGGATGGCATTTTGGATTAATCTATCCTCGTTTATTTTTGTTGTAATTTATCTTGTTATCAATATACTATATTCTAAATGGTTAAAGAAAAAAGCACCTATTGATTGCTTTTGTATTGCAGCCGGATTTGTTTTACGAGTAATGGTGGGTGGTACTATAGTGAGTGAAGGTGTTTCGGAATGGATGTTTTTAACAGTCATTGCACTTTCTTTGTTTATGGCATTTGGGAAACGCAGAGGAGAATTGCATAGTTATGAATGTGGTGACACTCGAAATGTTTTGGAAGAATACGAAATGAAGTTTCTTGATGGAACAGTGTTTATGTGCGCAGCACTGTGTGTGGTTTTTTATTCGCTGTGGGCTATTTCACATGAAACCGGTTTTGTATATACTGTACCGATGGTTTTATTTATTGTACTCAGATATTTGCTGTTGGTATTTAAAGGCAGAAAGGATGCGGATCCTACGACATTAATTTTATCAGATAAAATGCTTCTGATTTTCAGCGGAATATGTGCAATTATTATGTTGATTATGTTGTATGGAACGCAAATGATGGCTGTGTTGATTTCCTTTTGGAATTGATTAAGTAACTCTCACGTATGAAGATACGTGGGAGTTTTTTATTGTAATGTAATAGTATTTTGGTGCTTGTTCCGGCTTTCATAGAAGCGATGCATGACGGATAACAGTTTGTCGTAATTTGTCGATGTGTTTTGCTTGTTTTTATAAGGCGAAAAAGATATAATTTTAATATTCTTATAAATTCTAAATAATCTTTGTTTCAAGTTCTGAAACAGATACCAATTAAAAGACAATTAAATTAGGAAAGAAGGTAAAGTTTTATGTACAGTTTTGTGTCAACAGGAGCATTAAACGGCATAGAAAGCTATCTTGCGACCGTTGAAGTGGATGCATCGACGGGACTGCCCGGATTTGAGATGGTAGGAATGCTTAATGCGGAAATTAAAGAAGCGAAAGAACGTGTTAGGGTTGCCTTAAAAAATTCGGGAATTACTATGCCGCCGCTTCGAATAACCGTTAATATTTCGCCGGCAAATTTACGAAAGAATGGGACATCATATGATTTGCCGATTGCGATTGGATTATTGATTGCAATTGGTGAATTATCGCAAGAGTGTGTGAAAGATATTGTGATTATCGGCGAATTGGGATTGAATGGCGAGGTGAAATTTACCAATGGAATTTTGCCGATGGTGCTACAGGCTAAAGCAGAAGGGATGAAAACGTGCCTTGTGCCGAAAGAAAATGCGGAAGAAGGGGCTGTTGTTGAGGGAATTGATATAATCGGTGTTTCGATGCTGCCTGAGGTAATAGAATACTTGAAGGCTAATGAGAAGGAAAGGACGATATTTAGTAAGACTACGGTGGACTTGGAACGTTTGATGGAACAAAGTACTGCTTACGAAGATTGTGATTTTTCGGAGATAAGCGGACAAGAGTATGTAAAAAAGGCTGTAGAAACCGCAGCGGCAGGCTTCCATCATATATTACTAATTGGATCACCCGGTGCGGGAAAAACTATGATTGCTAAAAGGATTCCGTCTATTCTGCCACCGTTATCTTTGGAAGATAGTATGGAAGTGTCCAAAATATATAGTATTTCGGGATTGCTAAATGAAAGGCAAGCCTTGATTACGAAACGTCCGTTTTGCAGTCCGCATCATACGATTAGCGAGCAGGCATTTGCCGGGGGAGGGCGCATTCCAAAACCGGGAATGGTTTCTTTGGCGCATAAAGGGGTATTGTTTCTTGACGAAGTGGTACATTTTTCAAATCCGACCATTGAAGTGTTGCGTCAGCCCATGGAAGATAAAAAAGTGCAAATTGCAAGGAATTACGGCACTTTTACCTATCCTGCAGATTTTATGCTTGTGGCAGCAATGAATCCTTGTCCGTGTGGTTATTTTCCGGATCGGAATCGTTGTACTTGTAATGAGGCGCAAGTGCGCAGGTATTTGTCGCCGGT
Source organism: Lachnospiraceae bacterium (assembly GCA_017622505.1). Lineage (GTDB taxonomy): Bacteria > Bacillota > Clostridia > Lachnospirales > Lachnospiraceae > UBA3766. Next base: position 6,123 of record JAGAQZ010000032.1, on the reverse strand, counting down.
TTCGGGGCCAATCTTGGATAGAATTGATATTTGTGTTGAAGTGGCGAGGATGGAAATGAAAGATTTAGAGAAAAAAAGTAGTGTGAATAGTACAATAATGCGAGAAAGAATAGGGAAAGCAAGAAAAATCCAGCAATTACGATTTCAAGGAGCAGGTATTTCGTTTAATGCGCAGATGGGACCGAATCAAATTAAAGAATTTTGTGTTTTAGGAAGCAAAGAGAAGAGTTTTGTGGAACAAGCTTTTAATGCATTGAAATTAAGCGCAAGAGCATATCATAAAATATTAAAAGTGGCACGAACAATTGCAGATTTAGATGGCAGTGATAGTATATGCGAGGAACATTTGGCCGGTGCAATTGCTTATCGCAGTGTGGACAGAAAGTATTGGTAATTATATGAAAATAAATGAAAAGATTACAAAAGAAGGGTGTTTGGGAGACTTTTTTTATGTGAAAGAAAATTTAAATAAGGAAGAAAAAGAAGCTGCGTATAAAATGGCCGGTATGCAAGGCGTTGGGAATAAAAGTATTTTTAAGTTGTTGAATTATGCTGGAAGTACAAAGGATGCATTAAATATGTCGGAAAAAGAAATATATGATGTCTTGGATGCGCGCGCTGCAAAAGCATTTTTACAGGGGCGTGAAAATTTTGATTGCAATACAACAGAATGGTTAAAAAAGGAGAAGGGTATCGATTTTGTTCCGTTCATATCGGCAAACTATCCCAGTCGACTTCGAAATATTCCGGATCCGCCTTTTGCATTGTATGTGAAAGGAAAACTTCCGACAGAAACAAAACCTTCGGTGGCTATAATTGGTGCAAGGGCTTGTTCAGAATACGGAAAAACTGTAGCGGAACATTTTGGCAGAGGTTTGGGAAACGCAGGAATACAAATTGTTAGCGGAATGGCAAGGGGAATTGATGGAATTGCACAATGGGGCGCGATAGAAAGTAATGGTGAGTCTTTTGCTGTTTTGGGATGCGGAGTAGATGTGTGTTATCCAAAGGAAAATAATAATTTGTATATTAAACTTCAGAAAAAGGGAGGGATTATATCGGAATATGTACCGGGAACTAAACCGGAAAGTAAATTATTTCCGCCTAGAAATCGAATTATTAGTGGGTTGGCAGATTTGATTCTTGTGATTGAAGCGCGTAAGCGAAGCGGTACCTATATTACTGTTCTTCAGGCGCTTGAACAGGGAAAAGAAGTCTATGCTGTACCGGGGAGAGTTACAGATTCTTTGAGCGATGGGTGCAATTTTCTTTTATCTCAAGGGGCCGGTGTTGCTATTAGTACTGATTGTATTATAGAGGAATTATCACATCAATATGCGCTTGCTTTAGAAAAAAACAAATCGACTGAATTGAGTATGAGAGATATAGAAGAGGAGGATAAAGAACGAGAAAGTATTATTATTCTTTCAGCGTTGGAAATTAATCCGATTGCATTGGAAGAGTTGCATTATAGAATAAAGGATAAAATTCAAATGGATATGGCACATTTAGTACTTATTTTAACTAAATTACAGATATCGGGTAAGGTTATAGGAGTGGGGGATTATTATCGTCTGGCTAATGCTTTGTGATAAATGATAGTTATGAACGTAATTATTTGTTAAAAATGCACAATTTCACAAAAAATAGAAATAAAAGTATTTATTTATTGTGCTATTTATGGCATAATTGACAGTGTGTATGACTAGGCTCTTTTTATGCGCATATACAGTGTTTAAAGGGAAAGAGGTTAATTAACAATGGCATTATTTAGTAACAGAATTCGAATTGGTGATTTGCTCGTACAGAAGGGGTATATCACAGATGATCAGTTATCTCAGGCGTTGGAAGAACAACGTGAGAAAAAGCAGCGTCTCGGTGAAGTTTTGATTTCATTGGGATTTGTTACCGAGGAACAGTTTGCTACCGTATATTGCGATCAGTCCGGTATTGAACCTGTTGATTTAAAAGAAGTTAAATTAAACGAGGAACTTCTTCAGATGGTTGGCGAAGAAGTAATGCGTAAGCAGGAATTGTTGCCCTTTGCATATGATGAGGACAATTTTAACTGCATTAAGGTTGCTATGGCGGACCCTATGAACTTGGGTGCTATGGATGATGTTCAGTTGATTACGGGTATGGAAGTAAAGCCTTTTTACTGTAGCGCTTCTCAGATTAATATTCAGTTGGATAAGTTGTATGGTAAGAAGCAGGCTATGGAGGCTGCGGAACAGTTCCAGGCAGAACATGCAGATGAGTATGGTGCAGATGAAGCTGCCGGTGAAGATGAATCCGTAAGTGATGCTCCTATCGTTAAGATTGTACGTACAATGCTTGATGAAGCGGTTCGAATGGGTTCTTCAGATATTCATATTGAACCTATGGAGAAATCAGTTCGTGTAAGATATCGTATTGACGGTGTTTTACAACAGGTAATGGAATACAATACCAATGTTCTCTCGGCGATGGTTGCACGTATTAAGATTATTTCAGGCCTTGATATTTCCGAGAAGAGAAAACCTCAGGATGGTCGTATTACTCAGATTGTAGATGGTGAAGAGTTCGACGTCCGTGTTTCCATTCTTCCTACCGTATATGGTGAGAAAACCGTAATGCGACTTACCAAGAAAAAAGGTTTGACCAGAGATAAGAAGTTCTTAGGTCTTTATCCGGAAGATGAAAGAAGACTTGACAGTATTACCCATAACCCTCACGGAATTATCTTGATTACAGGACCTACAGGTTCCGGTAAGTCAACAACGTGTTATACAGTATTAAACGAATTAAATAAAGAAGCAGTAAATATTATTACAGTAGAAGACCCTGTCGAAGCAAATGTTCCCGGCGTAAATCAGGTACAGGTTAATGTTAAGGCAGAACTGACTTTCGCAAGTGCACTTCGTTCCATCTTGCGTCAGGACCCTGATATTATTATGATCGGTGAAATTCGAGACGGTGAAACCGCAGCAATTGCGGTTCAGGCGTCTATCACAGGTCACTTGGTAATTTCAACATTACATACTAACTCTACATCAGCATCTATCACCCGTTTGATTGATATGGGTGTTGAACCTTACTTGATTGGTGATGCGGTTGTAGGTATTATCGCACAGCGACTTGTACGTCGTCTTTGCCCGAAGTGTAAAGTGGGAAGACAGGCTACAGAAGAAGAGAAGAAGATGTTAGGTGTAGATGTTTCTAAAGAACAGATTGTATATGAACCTTGCGGTTGCGAAGAGTGTAACCGTGGTTACAGAGGTCGAATCGCTATCTACGAAATTATGCCTATCACTTCAAATATCAGAAGAGTATTACACGAAACTGTTACAGCAGACGAAATTCAGAAAGTTGCTGTAGAAGAAGGTATGAATACACTTCGTATGGCAGGCGCAAACAATGTTATTGATGGTGTTACTTCCATTGAAGAAATGGTTCGTGTAGCATTTGATATGGATGAAGCAGTATAAAATAAAACGAAAGTAAAGGTGGAAGAGTATGGCTGAGTTTCAGTACAAAATGATTGGCCCCGACGGAAAAGAAAAAAAGGGTCATATGACAGCAAAAAGTAAAGAAGCTGCTGTCGCTGCTTTGAAAGCAGAGAAGAACGTTGTTACTTCCATTCAGGAAGTAAACGGTTTAAAGAAGAGCATTAATTTCTCTTTTGGACAGAAGGTTAGTAATCGAGATTTCGGTATTTTCTGTCATCAGTTCGTTAGTATCGTTGGTGCAGGTGTTACCATCGTTGATGCATTCAACATGTTAGCAGAACAGACCGAAAATAAGGCATTACAGGGTGCAATCAGAGCGGTGCATTCTGATATTTCCAAGGGTGATACTCTTGCACAGTCCATGAGACGTCAGGGTGGTGTGTTCCCGTCTATGCTTTGTAACATGGTTGAAGCCGGTGAAGCTTCCGGTAGTTTGGATAAGTCATTCAGCCGAATGGCAATTCAGTTCGAAAAGGATGCTAAACTTACAGCTGCTGTTAAGAAAGCGGTTATTTACCCTATCGTATTGATCGTCGTTATGATTGCGGTTGTGTTTGTTATGATGACCTTCGTTATCCCGAACTTTATGGGTATGTTTGAAGAAATCGGTGGTGAACTTCCTGCAGTAACAATGGCGCTGATCAAGATTAGTGATTTCTTTGTTGCATATTGGTGGGCAATATTGATTGGTGCCGGTTTGTTGTTTGCCGGATACAAGTTCTTCTATTCTACACCGACCGGTCAGTCTTTTATTGATAAGTTGAAATTAAAGATTCCTGCATTGGGACCGGTACAGACGAAGTCAGCTTGTGCAAGATTAGGTCGTACCTTATGTACATTGTTGGCAGCCGGTGTTCCTATGATTGATGCTTTGGATATTACAGCACGAAGCATGGATAATGTTCATTATAAGAACGCAATGAAGGAAGCCAAAGATCAGGTTACACGAGGTGTAGTTTTGTCAAGACCTCTTAAGACTTGCGGTTTGTTCCCGCCTATGGTTATCCATATGGTATCCATTGGTGAAGAAACCGGTAATATTGAAGCAATGCTTGAAAATGTTGCAAATTATTATGAAGATGACGTTCAGGCAGCGACAGAGTCAATGATGGCTCTGATGGAACCTGCAATTATTATCGTTATGGCGGGTGTTGTTGGTTTCTTGGTAATCGCAATGCTTTCACCTATGTTCAGCCTCTACGAAAGTTTGGGTTAATTTTAAGATTAAGAAGTTCGTTAAAATATGAATAAAATGTAAAATCTACTCGCTGCCATTCGAAAGAGTGGCAGCGGATTTTTTATGTCAATATGCATGAAATAATAACGGATTGATACGAACTAAAAAAGTCTGAAAAGTGGTCTGTGCAATGTGCATAAAAGCCAAAAGTCGGCTTTGTAAAAATAGCCAAAATCCAAAAAAATGTAAAAAAATGCTAGACGAACATAAATTGCTTTGCTATAATGAGTTTACAGAAATGTCACAAAAATGTCACAAAAATGAATGAAAAAGGAGAATGAAAAGACATGAAGAACAACAAAGGTTTTTCCCTCGTGGAACTTATCATCGTTATTGCTATTATGGCAATCTTAGTTGGTGTTATGGCACCTCAGCTTATCAAGTACATCGAAAAGACAAACGTATCATCTGATACACAGCTTTGCGATACTGTAAAGAGCGCTGTTACTACAGCAATCATGGATCCCGCTGTTATCAACTCAACCGGTTATGCATTTACTAACTACAACGGTGACATCACAGGTCTTGATTTAGGTGGTGAATTCGTAGATTCAGTAGAAGAAACACTTGGTTGCACAAGAGCAGAACTTGCTGGTAAGTTAAAATCTAAAGATGCTACTCAGATTAACGTAATCATCGCTGGTTCTAACTCAGTACATGTTACTATCCCTAACTCACATGCAGATGGTAAAGATGGTGCAGATCCTATCTACGTTGACTAATTATATTTGAATAAGTTAACTCAAGACGGAAGCGAAAGCTTCCGTCTTTTTTTTGTTTTGATGTTGAAATATGAAGAATGGTTCTTCATTGAGATAATATTATGAAAGAAATTTTAAACGATTTTTAAGACAAAAAAGAGTTGTAAAAGTACAATAAAATAAAGCATAAAAGAACAAAAAATTATTATATTAGTACTTGCATAATATAGAAAAGTATGTTAAACTTTTTGCGTTATGCTAAAACACACGTATTCTGATTTGTGACAGGTGCTTCCTTTGCGCGGGAGGTTGTCTTCAAAGGTGAGGAATGCGGAGGCAAAAAAACAAATAAACGGAGGATTTTAAAATGAGCGTAATTTCAATGAAACAGTTACTCGAAGCAGGTGTACATTTTGGACACCAGACAAGAAGATGGAACCCTAAGATGGCTCCTTATATCTTCACAGAAAGAAACGGTATCTACATTATCGACTTACAGAAGTCTGTAGGTAAGGTTGACGAAGCTTACAATGCAATCTCTGAAATTGCAAGCGCAGGCGGTACCGTATTATTCGTTGGTACAAAGAAGCAGGCTCAGGATGCTGTTAAGACAGAAGCTGAACGTTGCGGTATGTACTATGTAAATGAAAGATGGTTAGGTGGTATGCTTACTAACTTCAAGACCATCCGTACAAGA
>JAGAQZ010000002.1 GCA_017622505.1 Lachnospiraceae bacterium | reverse complement strand
CGTTTGTGAAGGCAATGAAGTGGCTGGCGAAATTTTTTATTGCTATGGCAATGTGCGCCATCGGCCTGAATACCAACCTGATCAATCTGGTAAAAAAAGGCGGAAAGCCTATCCTTATGGGATTTACCTGTTGGGCGGCGATTACGGCGGTGTCTATCGGTGTGCAGTTGCTGATGGGGATGTTTTATACGGAGTTGTAGGTGGAATTGTCGAATTTTGTCGACGGGTTTTCTGACAAATCATCTTGCGTATCGGAGATGGATTTCATATAATAAAATAGTAAGTTCATTCATAGTGGCGGGGAATTTCCCCGCCATTATTTTACAAATATTTTCTTTTTATCATCGAGAGTTCTCTCGGATTTTTCACAACTTAAATAAATATATAAGGGGGTTAGTATTTGAACGAAGAAGTAAGAATGAATTCAAATACAAAAGAAAAAAATAGTAAAGTAATTACAGTAGAAGGAATCAGTAGTCGCGTGTATTATTTACGCGGACAACAAGTAATGTTGGACTATGATTTGGCAGAGATTTATGGGTATGAAGTAAAAAATCTAAATCAACAAGTAAAGCGTAACATTGCAAGATTTCCGGAAGATTTCATGTTTCAGTTGACGCGAGATGAGCTTATTTCCGTGAAATCACAAATTGTGATTTCACGAGAAGGAATATCTGAAAATTGTTTAAAGTCACAAATTGTGACTTTAAACGAGAAAAATTCAGAAAACTGTTTAAAGTCGCAAAATGCGACTTTACCAAATCATATTTTAGAAGGTCAAAGCGGTGGTCGAAGAACATTGCCTTACGCTTTTACAGAACAGGGAATTTATATGTTAGCAACAGTCTTACGCGGTGAGCTTGCAGAGCAACAGAGCATATTTATTATGCGTGCTTTTCGGGAAATGCGTCATTACATACGGCAGAATCAACAGTTTGCAACTCAATCAGAAATGAGTCTTGTTACTGCCAAGGTATCGGAGTTAACCGTACAAATAGCAGGTATCTCTGACAGACAGAGTAAGACTGAGAAAAATATGTTAGGTATTCAGAATAGTATAGATATACTGAATGAAAATTTTATATCGAAAAAAGATTATAAAAATTATGTGATTTATAATGGCCAAAAGTTTGAGGCTGATGTAGCATATATTGATATTTATCAGCAAGCGACTGAAAGTATTTATGTAGTTGATGATTATGTAAATGCTAAAACTTTGCAACTTTTATCGCAGAAAAAGAAGGATGTGGAGGTTGTTCTATTTACAGAAAACGGACATGGAAGAAAAGGGTTTTTAACCGCATCTGTAGTAAATGACTTCAAAGAACAATATCCACCTTTGCACATCAAAGGAAATCAGGATTGCCACGACAGATGGATTGTAATTGATTATGGATTATCTAAGGAATGTATATATCATTGTGGAGCTTCCAGCAAAGATGCAGGAAGAAAGGTATGCGCCATTAATAAACTTGAGAATGCGGAAATTCTTCGCCCGGTAGTTGAAAAACTGTTGGCGGGAGAGGATAAGAAGATTTTAGCATAAAAAAAGAAACGAGCACCCTTTTCCAGTCTTAGGACTTTACTCAGCAAAAAACCCATTTCTTGATGCTATGTTATAATGCAGCAAGCAAAATGTCAATATATTCTATTTTAGTTAAAAGAGTTTATCTCTATAAATATAATGTCTTGAATTGATTTTATAAAAAGATTAGAATAAAATTTGTACGAACAATATGGGAGATAATGATGGGGATAAAAGAAGAAATATACGATTTTTGCGTAAAACAGAATAGAGCATTAACTGCGAGAGATGTTGTAGAAGCATTATATCCGGGTAAAACTCAGCCATATGTAAATTCATATATAACGACATTAGTATACGAACATAAGTTAGTTAGGGATGATACTGTAAAACCATATAAAATTCGTGTACCGTTTGAGGGTGAGAACGTCGTCGCTAAGAAATATTCAAAAGACATAAGACAATCTACCATAAAGAAAAAAGGTATGCGGGAGGACATATGCAGACCTTGTAAAGAAGAGGCAGAAAAATATCTTCTAGGATGGAATAAACTGGATAATTATGTTATGCAGGAAAAGGCGTTAGATAAACTGTTTTTTTATACATATCCTAACAATAAAGATATTGAAGATATTTTAGTAAAAGTGTCAACGCTGAATGACTTTTATAGTACAAATATATTTTCTGCTTATGCGGTGGCAAAGCATATTTGGGAATTAAATATTGACGAAAGATTAGAAGTGGGAGATGAATCATTAGTGAATGATATTGCATTGATCAATTTTAATGGAAAAACAAAGAATTTTTATTCTTTTGCTACAAAATACTGTAGCCATCATAGGCCATATGATTATGCAATTTATGATAGTTATGTAGATAAAGTATTAAAATATTTTAGAAATATTGATAGGTTTGCTGAATTTGAAGATGAAGAACTAAAAAATTATTCTAAATTTCATAAGGTATTAAAGGAGTTTCAGAAGTTCTATAATTTAGAAATTTATGATTTAAAATTGTTGGATAGATATTTATGGCAATTAGGTAAAGATAAATTTCAAAAGAAATATAAATAGGGGAAAAGTATGTGGACAAAAATTATCAATGATTTTAAAACAAATGCTAGAGATATTCATACAGTGCCAATGGTGAAAAGAAATTAGATTGTATGTTGGATTTGTATCATCGTAGACTAAAAGGAGAGACTGTGATAAATAAAGCAATCAAGAACAGCGGTACTTCTGTCTATTGGTATGGTATATTTGCAGAAATGAATTTTTAAGAAAATGGTTTACAATTCCCGCCCGAATATGTTAGATTGATAAGGAACATAATAAAACAAACGCAATGAAAAAGAGAGTAGGCTGTAACAGGCATTCACAGAGAATGTTCCCGGTGCAAACCGGCTGAGAGGAACAGATGTAACGTACGGTTGAAGATGGCTTTGGAGTGGCGCACCGAACCGCAGAGGCGGTAAGGCTGCGACGGGGTTCGCCCGTTAAAGCGACAGGGTATCACAGGTACCCGCCAAGGTCTGTTTCGTGAGGAGCAGATGAAAAGAAGTGGTAACGCGGTCAATTCGCCTTCTGGAAACAGGGGGCGTTTTTTTATTCTAATATTCTCCGCAACGCGCAGAATACGGCTTACCGCATACCTGCCCTGTGCGTAGAAGGGATTTATAGGAAAAGAAGATGGAAATCAGAAGATTTAAAACAGAAGACGCGATAGAATTATCAGATGTAATTGCCGAAACACTAAAAATAAGTAATAGCAAGGATTATGCGAGTGAATATATTGAAGCCAATATATCTTCGCATTCTGCAGAAGTTCTGATTGCAAGAGCCAATGAAGGACATATGTATGTTGCCTGTGATGGTTCGAAAATAGTTGGATGTGGGGCAATTGCAGGATATTGGGGCAGTGTAACCGAAAGTATTTTACTGACTATTTTTGTCTTGCCTAATTATCAGGGAAAAGGTGTCGGTAAAAGAATCATAGAAGCACTTGAGATGGACGAATATTTTTTGAGAGCTAAGCGAGTTGAAATTCCTGCATCAATTACCGCAGTAGAATTTTATAAAAAAATGGGATATGTATACAAAGACGGTAAAGATGAATTGGAAGACGGTCTGTTGTATCGCCTTGAAAAGTTTAGGTGAATTTAGGAAGTCCGGAAATATGTAAAAGGTATCAAAAATTTTGAAGTTGGTGAAGCATGTTTTATACATAATCAGCTTGGAGGATTAACAAATGAAAATAGAAGAGCAGGAAAACAACAATCCCTTTGGGATGAAGATATCGGACCCGGAATTGATTCGAAAAATAACGGAAGGCGGAGTGGAGAGTCTCAGTCCGGACGATATTAATTCCCTTGGTATAGAAGTAATAGCCGGACAGATGCATATGGGTGATGCAAGTCAGGCGAATTTAGAGGATGCCAACAGATTTAGATTTAAAGCAGCAGAAAGCGGACAAACAGGACCATCGCCGCTTCGTAAGGGATTGGTAGGATATTTTGTGATTTTGTTTGTGGTGTTCCTTGTAATGAGCATCATAGGCATTATTTGCAGTAAGATGTTTTTGCCGTCTTTAACGTACAAGGATATGATCGGTTTTTCTTTTGTTTTTGTGGTGGGATTGGGAATCTCTCTGAGTGAATTCCGCACCGCATTTGCTGCAAAGAAATATATGACAGAACGTGTTCAGGGAAAATGTATCTCTCACGAACGCGCTTCCGGAAGCGGAAATTTTCGACAAAGGAGATCGATATACGAATACACATACAAGGGTCAGGTTTACAGAAGTCATGAAAAGGTCTATGCAAACAGAGGATATGCAAAGGTGGGCGAAGTAAGAGAACTTCTGATTTCACCGGAAAATCCCCGCTGTATATATGACCCGAAAGCCGGAAATGCACGTAAACTCGGCATGATTGGCATTGGAATGATTTTTATCGGTATTGTTGCAGTTGTGGTGGTTTCTGTATATATAAACGGTTAGTTGTATTGTTAGAAATGTAATTTTGAAGTTGATGGAGGTAACCTGATGCGAAAGTTTTGGGGATTTTATGATAACGGAACATATCGTGTTGGTTGCAATGGTTCATCAATATATGTGTACGACCAAAATAATAGAGAACTAAACAGATTTAAAGATATAAAATATGCTTATGTAGGAGTGTTTCAGCCCGGAACAAATATATTTGTTGCAAAATCGACAGAAGGGTCGTTGGCTATTTATGATTTAGACAGAAGTATGCTTCTAAAGAAGATTGTGATTACTCAAAACGGTGCACAAGATGAAGGTATTGCATTTTCACCCGATGGGAAATTGCTTTATAACATTGAGAAGCCCCTTTGTTCGACAAGAACGCAACTTACAGTTTATCAAACTTCCGATTATTCAGTTTATAAGACGCTTTTTGCGGATGAGGCGCGGATGCATTTGGAGTTCTTGGAGTTTGGCAAGAATGGCGATAACGGATATATGCTGGGATTTATGCGGGATGAAAGCGGAATTTTCGAGTATGGTTTTATTGGTCGATTTGCAGGAGAAAATATTACAGAAATGCAAAGATTGAATAGAGAAGAATATGCTTACATTCAAGCATACAAGGTATGGGAACAATCCGGATACACTGAAAAGAAACTTGAATGGTCAAGTATAAAAAAATATTCTGAAAGACCACATATTTCTTTGGAGCAGGGATATAGACTCGGATAAACGTGAATTACCGCAATAAAAGTTTGAATAAAGATGTACCGCAAGGTGAATAAAAGTAGATAGTGAAAGGAAGGAGCCCTATGTATCAAACAGAATTCTGCGAAGTCGCATACAAACCCGACTACAACGTAGTCTTCGTCAAATGGAAGAAGTTCTGTTGCAACGAAGATTACAGGGCACCGCTGGAATACGCCTTAAACATTATAAAAGAACACGAAAACTGCGATTATGTAGCAGATACCCGAACCGGATTTGAGAATATCCCCGAGGATACGCAGTGGGTGGCGGATTATTTTATGCCGAAAGCGGTAGAATACGGATGCAAATGCATTTATTTTATCATTGATGAGAACAATTCTTTGAAGGAGGAGTTGGAGGGTCAGGCAAGCGATTCTTCGGAAATAATCGCCTTTAAGTATATTTACAGTTTGGATGAGGTTAAAGAATAATTTTATATAAAAAACAACGCAATACGCGAAAAATAGGAGGCAACTAAAATGGAAAACAAAGGAAAGTATTACATTACGACGGCGATTGCCTATACTTCAGGCAAGCCCCACATCGGCAACAGCTATGAAATTGTCCTTGCGGACAGCATCGCCCGTTTTAAAAGAAAAGAAGGATATGATGTATTCTTCCAGACCGGAACCGATGAGCACGGTCAGAAAATCGAGTTAAAAGCAGCAGAAGCAGGCATTACACCCAAGGAGTTCGTTGATGATGTAGCAGGCACCATCAAGGGCTTGTGGGATTTGATGGACACTTCTTATGACAAATTTATCCGTACCACAGACGATTACCACGAGAAGCAGGTACAGAAGATTTTTAAGAAGTTATACGATAAGGGCGATATCTACAAGGGTGCATACGAAGGCCTTTACTGTACTCCCTGTGAGTCTTTCTGGACAGAGTCCCAGTTAAAAGACGGCAAGTGCCCCGACTGCGGTAGAGATGTAAAGCCTGCTAAGGAAGAAGCTTACTTTTTCAAGATGAGCAAGTACGCTGACAGATTAATTGAACATATTAATACACATCCGGAATTTATTCAGCCCGTTTCCCGTAAAAATGAAATGATGAATAACTTCCTTTTACCGGGATTACAGGATCTTTGCGTATCCAGAACTTCTTTTAAATGGGGTATCCCTGTAGATTTCGATGACAGACACGTAGTTTACGTATGGCTGGATGCATTAACCAACTACATCACCGGTATCGGCTATGATGCAGACGGCAACCACGACGCTATGTATGGCAAGAACTGGCCCGCAGACCTTCACTTAATCGGTAAGGACATCATCCGTTTCCATACGATTTACTGGCCTATTTTCTTAATGGCGTTGGATGAGCCCCTTCCTAAGCAGGTATTCGGACACCCCTGGTTATTACAGGGCGACGGCAAGATGAGTAAGTCTAAGGGCAACGTAATCTACGCAGACGATTTGGTAGAATTCTTCGGTGTGGATGCAGTGCGTTACTTCGTACTTCACGAAATGCCTTTTGAAAACGACGGTACCATTTCTTGGGAATTATTGGTGGAACGTATCAACTCTGACCTTGCAAATACCTTAGGTAACCTTGTAAACAGAACCATCTCTATGTCTAACAAGTATTTTGACGGTGTGGTAAGCAACAAGGGCGTTGCCGAGGCAGTTGATGAGGACTTAAAAGCGGTGGCTACAGGCACACTTGATAAGGTGCTTTCCAAGATGGAAACCCTTCATGTGGCAGATGCCCTTACTGAGATTTTTGCACTGTTCAAACGTTGCAACAAGTATATTGACGAAACAGAACCTTGGGTACTTGCTAAGGACGAAGCGAAAGCTGACCGCCTTGCAACCGTACTTTACAACTTAACAGAGGGCATTATTATCGGTGCGTCTCTTTTAGAGAGCTTTTTACCCACAACGGCTAAGAAGATTGCACAGCAGTTAAATACCGAGCTGCGCGACTTCGACAAGTTAAAAGAATTCGGCTTATATCCTGACGGAAATAAGGTAACCGATGCACCTGAAATTCTTTTTGCAAGATTAAAAGAAGATGAAGTAATCGAGAAAGCAACCGCTATGTTTGCAGAGCGTGCGGCAGCAGTTGCACCTGCAGAAGAAGCAGAGGAAAACTGTGGAAATTCTGTGATAGATATTGAACCCAAGGAAGAAATTCTTTATGATGATTTTGGCAAGATGCAGTTCCAGGTGGGCGAAATCATTGCCTGTGAAGAAGTAAAGAAGTCTAAGAAGTTACTTTGTTCACAGGTTCGTATCGGCAGCAGTGTAAAACAGATTGTTTCCGGTATTAAGCAGCACTACAGTGCGGAAGAAATGGTTGGTAAGAAGGTTATGGTTCTTGTGAACTTGAAGCCTGCCACCCTTGCGGGAATTGTGTCTGAGGGTATGATTCTGTGTGCGGAAGACGCGGAAGGCAACCTGGCACTTATGGTACCTGAGAAGGAAATGCCTGCCGGAGCTGAAATTTGCTAATCTGAATACCTTTTATCCTAAAAGGACATATTAAGGTTATGAAGCCCGTACATTGGATAAACACCCGACTTGAAAGAGAGGAGCGGTGAAAATGAAGAAGTTTATGTGTGTGATGCTGGTAGCTGTTATGGTTATAGCTATGTCTATGACCGCATATGCAACCACAGACGGCATTGTAACTTATTTACCTACAGAGGAAGAGATTGCGGATGCAATCGTAGAAAACGAGAACAAGCCTTATCTGGCCTTGGGCGCGGATTTGTCCGAGGACCAGTTACAGGTTGTTCTGGATAAAATGGGCATTGCCAAGGAAGATTTGGCAAATTACAACGTAGTTTATATTACCAACGAAGAAGAGCATCAGTATCTGGACGGATACATTGACAGTTCGGTTATCGGAACCAATGCGCTTTCCTGCGTTATGGTGAAGGAAACCGATGCAGGAAGCGGTCTTCGACTGACTACGGTCAATATCAATTACTGCACCATCAATATGTATCGTAATGCTTTGATTACGGCGGGTGTTGAGAATGCGGATATCCTGGTGGTAGGGCCTTTCCCTTTATCCGGAACCGCAGCCTTAATCGGTGCTATGAAAGCATACGAAGAAATGTCCGGCGAGACCTTGGAAGAAGAAGCCAAAACCGCAGCCCTTGCTGAAATTGTTATTACGGGCGAAGTGGTTAGCAGTGGTGAAACCGAGGAAGAAGAGGGCAAACTTCAGGAAGTGATTGATTATGTCAAGGCTGAAGTTATTGCCGGGGATATCAGTAATTGGGAAGATATTTTAGACATCATTGAGAAGGCAGAGTTAGAGTTTAATATTACTTTGACGGATGAGCAGAAAGAGCAGATTGCCGGCTTGATGCAAAAAATTGCCGATTTGGATATCGACCCTACCAAGCTTTTGGAGCAGGCAGGAGACTTGTATGACAAGTACGGTGAAACTGCCTTGAAAGAAGCGAAGGAAGTGCTGGACGGCATTTTTACGGAAGAAGTGAAGGCCAGTCTTTGGGACAGTGTAAAGAGCTTCTTCTCGACACTCTGGAATTCCATTGTGGATTTCTTCAGCGGTAGTGACGCGGAAGAGTAACAGGGCTTCATCAAAAGGAGGAACGACTATGAAAGTAACCTTTTACGGCAGAAAACCTTATGATGAAATATGGTTTGGACCGCTTTCCAAGGAGTACGGCGTGGACGTACACTTCGTGGAAACGGCCTTGAATGAAGAAACACTGGTGCTTGCGCAGGGGAGTGAAGCGGTTTGCATTTTTGTAAACGACCCCGTGAATGCAAGCATGATTGATAAAATGCACGCTATGGGCATCAAGGCAATTCTTTTACGATGCGCGGGTTACAACCACGTGGACTTAAAAGCAGCCAAAGGCAAGGTTGAGGTCTTGCGCGTGCCCAGCTATTCACCGGATGCGGTGGCGGAATATGCCATGGGTTTGTTCCTTTGCATTAACCGCAATATTCACAGAGCCTATATCCGAAGCCGTGATTTTAACATGAATATCAACGGCCTTATGGGTACGGATTTGTCCGGTAAAATTGCCGGCGTGGTCGGAACGGGTAAAATCGGCCAGTCCATGATCCGTATTTTAAAAGGTTTTAATATGCGCATTCTTGCATACGACCCCTATCCCGTGGACGGCCTGGATGTGGAATATGTATCCATGGAAGAATTGGTGAAAAATGCGGACGTGATTACCTTGCATTGTCCCCTTACAAGTTCTACGAAGCACTTGATTAACAAGCGCACCATTGAGTTGATGAAGAAGGACGTTTATTTGATCAATACGTCCCGCGGTGCTTTGATTAACACCGATGACTTGATTGACGCGCTTTTGGATAAAAAATTTGCCGGCGTGGCGCTGGATGTTTATGAGGAAGAAGAGGGCTTATTTTATGAGGACCGTTCCAACGAAATTATCAGGGACGACAACCTTGCCCGCCTTATGACCTTCCCCAATGTAATGGTGACTTCCCACATGGGATTCTTCACCAAAGAGGCTATGGAGGCCATTGCGAGGGTGACGCTTGAAAATGCCATCAGCGTGGAAAAAGGTGAAAAATCGCCAAATCGTGTGGAGGCGGAGTGAGTCGGTGCGAAGGCAGATAAAATGGTTTCGACGGAATAATAAAAATATAAATGGAGTTTCCATGAACAATATATGTAAATACGAAATACGAAGGGCCGAGCTTGACGAGTGGGAAGATGCCATGGCACTGGCGTGGCGCACCTTTCAAAGGTTTGAGGCTCACGAATATTCACAGGAAGGCATCAAAAACTTTCTGGATTTTATCTCGGATAACGCACTTCGTAAAATGTTTATGATTCATGAATATCATCTATGGGTGGCTTTGGACGGAAATCAGATTATCGGTCTGATTTCCTTACGGAGCGGAAAGCTGATTTCCCTGCTTTTTGTGGATGAGAAGTATCATAAGCAGGGTGTGGGCAGGGCATTGATGGAAGAACTTTGGAGCTATCTTCGTGAAAAAAAAGTTCCATTTTGCACTGTTAATTCTTCGCCATATGCGGTAGAATTTTATCATAGACTTGGATTTTATGATTTGAGCGCGGAAAAGGTGGAGGCCGGTATGCGGATTACGCCGATGCGCAAAGATTTGTTTTAGGGGTTTTATAAGGGAAAATAACATACGGGAGAGTTACGGATGGAGAATTTAAAAGGAAAAGATGTGTTTTATGCAATCTGCGACAGTTTGCGTTCGTTGGACCAGCGTCCTATCGACCACGGAATCAGAACTGCGTACATAATGTATAAAATGTTAAAACATACGGGTAAATACGCACCGGCAGTGCTGGCGGATTTCTTTGTACTGGCTGCACTTCATGACGTAGGTGTGTACAAAACCGAAAATATGGACAATATGCTGAATTATGAGTTTAACAAGTACAGGGCCCACAGCGTATTCGGCTTTCTTCTGTTGAGCGAATATTTTCCGCCTATGGAGAACAAGGCTAAAATGCTTCTCTTCCATCGTGTAGGCTATAATAAAATCCCCAAGAGAGATTATATGTGGAGATTTGAAACGGATGTGTTAAGCCTTGCGGAGGCGGCAGATGTGTACCATCATGCCATGGGTCAGAATTTTGACAGCTATATGTTTAAGAAGCAGGTGGGTACCAAATATTCCCAGGAAGTATTTGATTTATTAAACGACTTATGCGCGGAAGAAAAAATCTTTGAGAAGCTTCGTTACGAGGAATATATGCCGGAAGTGGAAGAACTTCTGGATAATTTGCATTTGAACGATTTGGCGAAGCAGCAGTATTTAGATTTTGCCATGTTCTGTCTCGGACTTCAGAGCACCAACATTAAGGCGGTAGTGGTGCCTGATTGGAAAGAAGATGTTGCCAAAGCGATTGCAGGCGACAAAGCAAATGCCCAGGAGAAGTTCTGGGACAGATCCGACAGTATTGCGTGGAATGTGGATTCGTTACATAGCAAATATCTTGCGGTACTTCAGGTACTTCAGGTATAAAATACAGATGGCGGGGATATTATTAAATTCCCGAAACCGTCACAATTTAGATAAATCGGAGGAAATTTACGTGAGAAACTGGTTATTTGATTCTGACAGCCCTTTGATTCGCGGCTTGAGCAGAATGTTTGACTGTATGCTTTTATCCGTACTTACCATTATTTGTTCCCTGCCGGTGATAACGGTGGGAGCGGCTGTTTCGGCCTGCTATGATGTTATGATTCGAATGGCCCTGGATAGGGATAACGGAATATGGAAGCCGTATTTTAAGGCTTTGGGCAAGAATTTTAAAAAGGGTACCGTAATCTGGCTGATTTGCCTGGTGGGTATCGTTTTTATCGGAGCAAATTATTATTTGTTGTCGCTGGAGATGGAAGGTATTTCCGAAGGCGTACGTTCCGTAATTATGGTGATTGTGCTTCTTCTCACGGTGTTGATGGGATTTGTGTTAATTTACGTATTTCCCCTGCAGGCGCGTTACGAGAACAAGGTGGGCACAACCTTAAAAAATGCACTTTTTATCAGTATTGTCCAGTTCCCCCGTTCCATCGGACTTCTTTTGGTTAACGGTATTGTTGTGGCGCTGGGTGCTTTTGCGCCGGCAGTTATCCCTTTGCTTTTGTTTGTGGAATTCTCGGCAGTGACATATTTTACGGCCACCAGGATGGTAAAGGTGTTCGTAGCCCTGGGTGATGAGGATGCCAAGAAGAAGCCTGTGGATGAAGATGAATTCGCGGGTGGCGACGAAGCGGAAGAAGTAGTCGATGTTGACAAAGAATCGGAGGAAAATTCCAATATTACGGAAAAAAATAGCGAAGAAGATAATTTAAGCGAGGACAAAGAAGAAGAGTGTAAGTCCGACGAAGAAAATAATTCCGATACTGAAGAATAAATTTATAAAATGAGTCAAAATCCTTGGGCAACTTGTACAGTCAAACGATAAATGATTGTGCAACTTGTTCAGGGATTTATAATTTTTACAGTTTTGGGGGCAATTTTTACAAGGATTTTCAAAAAAATTGTGTAATTGTAGCATAGTAATTTGACCTGTTTTTCTATATAATCTAAAAAGACGCGGTTCCTGTGGAGCCGGAGAAAAACAATCAGGAGGCATTAAAATGGCAGGATTATCCTTAAAAAACGTATGTAAAGTATATCCTAACGGATTCGAAGCAGTTAAAGATTTTAACCTTGAAATCGCTGATCAGGAATTCATCATCTTCGTAGGACCTTCAGGATGTGGTAAGTCTACTACACTCCGTATGATCGCTGGTCTTGAAGACATCAGTTCAGGTGAATTAAGAATCGGTGAAAGACTTGTTAACGAGGTAGAGCCTAAGGACAGAGATATCGCGATGGTATTCCAGAACTACGCTTTGTATCCTCATATGACAGTATATGAAAACATGGCTTTCGGTCTTAAGTTAAGAAAGGTACCGAAGGACGAAATTGATAAGATGGTTAAAGAAGCAGCTAAGATTCTTGACTTAACTCCGTTGTTAGACCGTAAGCCTAAGGCTTTATCAGGTGGTCAGAGACAGCGTGTTGCTATGGGTCGTGCAATCGTTCGTAACCCTAAGGTATTCCTTATGGACGAGCCTTTGTCAAACTTGGATGCTAAGTTGCGTGTACAGATGCGTATCGAAATCGCTAAGTTACATCAGAGATTAGGTACCACCATCATCTACGTAACACATGACCAGACAGAAGCTATGACACTTGGTACAAGAATCGTAGTTATGAAGGACGGTGTTATCCAGCAGGTTGACACACCTCAGAACCTTTATGACAAGCCTCAGAACTTGTTCGTAGCAGGTTTCATGGGATCACCTCAGATGAACTTCCTTGATGCAATCGTAGAAGTACAGGGTGAAACAGCATACCTTAAGGTAGCTGGTCACGCTATTCCTCTTCCTCCCGCTAAGTCTAAGAAGTTAATCGAAGGCGGTTATGACGGAAGAAGCGTAACATTCGGTATCCGTCCTGAAGACGTATATGATAGCGAAATGTACGTAGAAACTTCACCTATGAGCGTATTCGAATCTACCATTAAGGTATACGAATTACTCGGTGCAGAAGTTTACTTATACTTCGATCTTGAAATGTTCCCTATGACTGCAAGAGTTGATTCTAGAACTACTGCAAGACCTGGCGACGTTATCAAGTTTGCTATGGATGTTGAAAAGATTCACGTATTCGACAAAGAAACAGAGCAGGTTATCACAAACTAGTGATTATGATAAAAGGATGTGCGAAAGCGCATCCTTTTTCAATTTGACACAATCCTTAGAAAAAGGTAAGATAGAGCCATGAGTACAACAAAGTCAACAAAGATAATTCAATATATGGTTACCGCAGTCAATGTCCTCTTGCTGGCATTGACTGTTTTAGGTGTGATAAAATCGGTTTTTGTGGGCTTTGATATTGATGAAGCGTATGCAGTTACCCAATCATACCGTATGGTAATGGGGGACAATATGTTTTCAGAGATGTGGGAGTCTCATCAGATGAGTGCTTTTGGACTTGCATTTTTGATGGCGCCGTATCTGCTGATTACCGGTGGCAAAACCGTAGGGATTGTTCTCTATTTGCGTATTGTGGGAAATATAATACACTTGTTGCTGGGCTGGTGGTTCTATAAAGAAGCAAGTCAGAGATTCGGTAAAACTGCCGGTTTGCTTGCAATGTTTGCACATGTTAATTTTTTACCCAAGTGGATTGTGCTGGCCGAGTTTGAAATAATGCAGTACTGGGCAGTGTGTATTTTATTTTTATCATTATTAAAATGGTATAGTGCCGTAATAAAGAGGGGCGCTGAGGAAACAGGTGATGCTGTTAAGATTCTTAAATGGCGTAAAAGTGATATGTGGCTGGTATTTGCAGGCGCTGCGCTTTTTATGGCGATGATGACCTATCCTACAATGATTCTTTTGTATCCGGTCTACGCACTGGCCATACTGGTTTTAAAAGGTCAGCCGGGAAAAGAGAAGGCACGTAGTCTTGTGGTTTTTACGGGAACAACGTTTGTGATCGGAGTGGTATTTTTAGTATATTTACGTACTTATATGACGCCGGAAGATTTTCTTCGCTATGTATCGTATATTTTTATGGATGAATCCCATGCCATCAGCCTTAGCCGTAAAATATCCATATACGGCGGTGAATTGGGACATTTTATCAGGCAGATGTTTTTGTATTCGCCGGCGGCAATTGCGGCAACTGCGGTATTTGCAGGGATAGAATGGATTGTTAATAAATACGGAAAAGAAAAACAGAGCAATATTGCAGAAAAGAAATCCGTTAAAGATTTACTTGGAAAGTATATTTTGATTTTTATGCTGCTCTGGCTCGGAATATATGTAGGAAAACATATTCTTTTATCACTTGTCGGCGATAAAAATCAGTTTTTCCTGTATTTCAGATATATGGTTGCTGTATTCGTGGGTGTTGCAGGCTTTGCTTTGTGTATAAAAAAGAACTGTGTTTATTTGTGGTTTGGTATATTGCCGGCGATTATTGGGGTGGTGGCCTCTGCGGCAGTAACCAATATGTCTTTGGAAGTGGCAATGGCGCGTATTTATATCGGTGTAATGGCGGGTATCTTTATTGTCTGCACGACCATTCAAGAAAAGTACAGCAAAGATTGGTTGATAAAATTAGTCGGTTATGCGGTTATGGTTTCTTTTGTAATCGGACTTGTTATTTGTAAACTATTGCTGGTACGTGTAACCGGCTGTGTTCCCGTTACGATGCGAATGGAAATGGATTGGGTCAAAGAGGGGCCGGCGGCAGGCTTGTTAATTGATGATGAATTGACGGCACAGTACAATGAGAATATTCCACTGATTGCAGAACATATAGATGAGGATGATAAACTTCTGTATTTTGGTTGTGAAAACATCTATTATATGGTTAGCGGGGCGGATTTGGCGACGCCTTCTGTCCAGGGAACCACAGTTTTCAATGAGATGTTTACAGCGTATTACGAGGAGCATCCGGACAGGGAGCCTAATGTTGTAATTATAGATAAGGGATTTTCGACCAATCCGTATTATAATTATGCACCGCAGAACCAGTATATGATGGATTGGATTGAAGACAACTTCGAATCGGCCAAAGTAATCGAAAATGATTATATTATTATTTTAAAAAAGTAAAAGATTATATAGGCAGAGTTTTTTTTATAAAAATATGAGTAAAATTAGTTTTAAAATCAAGATTTCACAATTTTTCCAGAAAAAGTTATTGACAATCGAAAAAAACTTTCTTATTATGTAAAGCAGTTAAATAATTCAAATGCGATGAAGGAATTATGCGTCGTTTGGCGGTTTCAGAAAGTCGGCGGTTGATGTGAGCCGATACTTAAGAACGAAGGCAGTCTCACTCCGGAGCAGAATTCTCGAACAGATTTAGTAAAGAATTCCGGCAAGCCCCGTTACCAAGGCTGCGAATATGATGGTATTCGTAATGAGCGACTGTATCTACAGTAATATGGGTGGTACCGCGGTAAAAGTTGATTTATCGTCCCTAGAACATGATGTTCTAGGGACTTTTTATATGCGCAGTTCGCGGAAAGGAAGTTAGTTGCTTCGCAACACCGCTCGCGCGCCGGAAGAAATGTTTACATTTCTTCATTAATAGTGTTATTCATTTAATCTAATATATAAAAGGAGAGAAAGAAAATGAAGAAAATCAGTATTGCAGACGTAACAATCAGAGAAAGTTCAGAAAAAGCTGAATTTTCCATGAGCTTCAAAGAAAAAATGGAGGTTGCAAAGCAGCTCGAAAAGAGAAATATCGATATCATCGAGATGCCCAATGTAGCCAAGGATAAAACAGATGCACTATTGGTGAAATCTCTCGCACCTATGATCAAAGAAAGCATTTTATCCGTTGGAGCAGGAATCAGCAAAGAAGAAGTAGATAAGGCTTGGGAAGCTGTTTCAAGCGCAGCAAAACCCCGCATCCGCATTTGTGCACCGACTTCAGCGGTTCAGATGGAGTTCATCTGCGGAAAGAAGCCTGCGAAGGTTTTAGAAGCAGTAAAAGAAACAGTGGCATATGCAAAGAGCAAATGCAAGGATGTTGAATTCTCAGCACAGGATGCAACCAGAAGTGAAATGCCTTTCCTTTGCCAGGTAATTGAAGCAGCAATCGAAAACGGCGCAACAACAATTGATGTTTGCGATACCGCAGGTGTGATGTTCCCTGAAGAATTTAAGAATTTTATCGAAGAGATTAAAGTAAATGTTCCGGCAATGGAAAATGTGGTAATTTCAGCAACCTGTTCCGATGAATTGAATGTGGCAAATGCCAACGTTTTTGCAGGCGCTAAGGCAGGCGTAAGTCAGATTAAAGCAAGCTTAATCGGTAACGCAACACCTTCCTTGGAAACTGTAGTGCATACTATTACTATGAAGGGCGATGCAATGGAAGTGGAATGTGGTGTATCCCAGGGTGAACTTGCAAGAGCCGTTCGTCAGATGACATGGCTTGACAGCAACAAGAAGACAGGAAAGACACCTTTTGGAGAGACAACAGGAAACGATTCGCACGAAGATGTGAATTTAACAGCACAGGCTGATATTGCAGCAGTGATTAAGGCTGTTAAGAAGTTGGGTTATGAACTTTCTGATGATGATAACGCGAAGGTATTCAAGGAATTCAAGCGCGTATCTGCAAAGAAACCTGTTGGCGCCAAGGAATTGGAAGCAATCATTGCAACCGCTGCACTTCAGGTTCCGCCCACTTATCAGTTGGTAGATTACGTAATCAACAGCGGTAACATTATTACTCCCACCGCACAGGTTACTTTGGATAAAAAAGGAACTCCCATGAAGGGCTTAAGCTCAGGCGACGGCCCCATCGAAGCCGCACTTCTTGCAATCGAAATGATTGTCGGACACCACTATGATTTGGAAGACTTCCAGATCCAGTCCGTAACCGAAGGTAGTGAAGCGGTAGGTTCTGCTTTTGTTAAAATTCGTGTAGGCAACAAGGTTTACTCAGGCAACGGTATTTCAACCGATATCATCGGCGCAAGTATCCGCGCATATGTAAATGCATTGAACAAGATTGTTCACGAAGAGCAGAACGCTAATCAGTAATTTTATCAGGAAAAAGAACATTAATCTGGAAATAGGAGATAGAACATGAAATTATCATTTAGTACAAACGGCTGGGATGATTTTGACTGGACAGACTTTTATGTAACTGCCAAGGATTTGCAGTTCGACGGTATTGAAATCCATGATGTGAAGAGAGAAGTTTTCTCCGGCAAAAACCGCCCTTTTAATAGTGAAAACATTGTAGAAACCGCACATAAACTGGCGCAGATGGAATTAACCATTCCCTGCTTGGATACCACTTGCGACGTATCTGATGAAACCAAAATTGATGAAAATGTAGCAGAAATCGAAGAATACATTAAGATTGCCAAAATCGTAAAATGTCCCTGCATCCGTATTCGCGCAGGCAAGCATTCTACCGATAAGGACGTAAAAGATGATGCGGTAATCGAATGTATCAAGAGAACCTATCGTGAGGCTGATAACAACGGCATTTCCATTTTGATTGAAACTGTAGGTCCTTACACCGATACAGAGCGTCTTCGCAATGTTTTGAATGTTTTTGCCCGCGACAACGTGGCTGCATTGTGGGATATTCATCACACGGTACGTTACGGCAACGAAACGCCTGAAAAGACCATCCAGAACTTAGGCGCATACGTAAAACACGTACATATCAAGGATTCTGAAGTAGTTGACGGCAATATTGAATACTCTTTAATGGGCGAAGGAACTTTACCGATTGATGAGTTAATGTTAGCGTTACAGTCCGTTAACTATGAAGGCTATGTTTCTTTTGAATGGATTCCTGCGTGGTTGGAGGAATTGGGAGATGCAGGCATTGTATTCCCTCATTTTGTAAACTATATGAGCCAGTATCAGAAGGAAGCGGTAGTAGTAGGTAAGTCTTTATACCGTAATAAAAGAGGTACCGGCCAGTACGTATGGAAGAAGGAAGAAATCATTGATAAAACCTTCCCTCAGGTACTTGACCGTATGGTTGAAGAATTCCCTGATCAGTACGCTTTTCGTTATACAACCTTGGATTATACCAGAACCTATTCTGAATTCCGTGATGACGTAGACCAGTTTGCACGTTCTTTGATTGCATTGGGCGTTAAATCCGGCACTCACGTAGCTGTTTGGGCAACCAATATTCCCCAGTGGTACATCGCTTTTTGGGCCTGTACCAAGATTGGTGCGGTTTTGGTTACCATGAATACTGCTTATAAAATTCACGAGGCAGAATATTTGCTTCGTAACTCAGATACTCATACGTTGATTCTCATTGATGGTTACAGAGACTCTAATTATGCTGAGATTATTCAGGAATTATGCCCTGAATTGGCAACCAACGTGCCAGGCAAGGCATTGCACTGCAAAAGATTGCCTTTCTTACGTCACGTAATCAACGTAACCTCTAAGCAGCCCGGTTGCTTAACCTGGAGCGATGCATTGGCTTTGGCAGATAACGTGCCTATTGAAGAAGTATATCGTCGTGCATCTTTGGTTGATAAGCATGATGTATGTAACATGCAGTATACCTCAGGAACCACAGGCTTCCCGAAGGGTGTTATGCTTACACATTACAATGTAGTTAACAACGGTAAATGTATCGGTGACAGAATGGATTTGTCTACGGCAGATCGTATGATGATTCAGGTGCCTATGTTCCACTGCTTTGGTATGGTGCTTGCAATGACAGCATCCATGACCCACGGTGTTACCTTATCGCCCATACCTTATTTCTCAACCAAGCCCGCATTGGCATGTATCAATCAGGAAAGAATCACCTGTTTCCACGGTGTTCCCACTATGTTCATTGCTATGCTTGAGCATGAGGATTTCGAAAAGACAGACTTCTCTTACATGCGTACCGGTATTATGGCAGGTAGCCCTTGCCCCATTTCCGTTATGCAGGATGTAGTGAATAAAATGAATATGAAAGAAATTACTATCGTTTATGGTCAGACCGAAGCTTCTCCCGGATGTACCATGAGTACCACGGATGATCCCTTGGAAGTCCGCGTAGGTACCGTAGGCGGTCCTTTGCCCGGTGTTGAATGTAAAATTGTTGATCCTGAAACCGGCGAAGAAATGCCCGTTGGTGAAAACGGTGAATTCGTAGCAAGAGGCTACAACATCATGAAGGGTTACTACAAGATGCCTCAGGCAACTGCAGCAGCTATCGACAAAGACGGCTGGCTTCATACCGGTGACTTAGCTTGTATGACACCCGAAGGAAACTTCCGTATCACAGGTCGTTTGAAAGACATGATTATTCGTGGTGGTGAAAATATTTACCCGAAGGAAATCGAAGAATTCATCTATACTCACGATAAGGTAAAAGACGTTCAGGTTATCGGTGTACCCGACGAGCAGTTGGGTGAAGAAATTATGGCTTGCGTTGTTCCTAAGGACGGCGAAACCTTAACCGAGCAGGAAATCAAAGACTATGTACGTGCCAACATGGCAAAGCACAAAGTGCCTAAGTACGTGGACATCGTTGACGGATTCCCCATGAACGCGGCAGGTAAGATTTTGAAATACAAGATGCGCGAAGCTGCCGTTGAAAAATACGGTTTGGCGAAGGCTGACAGTATTGAGACAGCATAAAAGTATTTTATGAAAATGGAATAATGGATGAGTAAAGGCAGTTTGCTTCTTAAGAGGCAGACTGCTTTTTGCGTGATGGTTCTAAAACAGGAAAATAAATATGAAAATATATGAAACTTTTTCGTCTTTTTCGTGGTGTTATTAATAGAAAGCTGTTTTAGGCAAATCAATTATGAAAGAGGAAGAGATATATGAATAAGAAAACAATTACAATCGTTGTATCTGCAATTCTTACACTGCTCATTGCAGCGGCAATATTTATAACGGTTTTTCTCGTGAACCCTTATTTTACGTACATTAACACCCATACCTGGGCAACTGTTAGTGTAAGAGGAGAATGGAATGATGATACGGATGATGGTTTGGCGTTGACGGAGGAGTATTTGCAGGGCGATACGATTACGGTGGGAGATGTTGGTGTAGTGATTACAGACATTGGCTCGGAAGGAACCGTAAAGATTAAAGTGCAAAGCGGAAATTTATATGATGAGGCCGGAAAGACGGTTGAGAAATTTACGATTGATTTGGACAGACAGGCTCATTTTAGCATGGATGGCGGAACGGTCACATTTGAAGTGATCAGTAACCGTTACCAATAAAAAAAGAGAGAGAAAATATAGAAATTGGCGAAAGAGAAAACACCGCTCATTTGGGCGGTATTTTTGTCATTATTCAATTGTAATGTCTTCTGCGGAAACACCCAGCGATGCAAGCTTGGCCAGTGTTACTTTAATCTGGTAATCAAGTTCTTTGTTCTCGTGGTCGCCGTTTGCTTTTTTAATCTTTTGTAAATCGGTGTACTTATCGATGGTAATTACAATAAGTTCCTTGTCACTCATAGAATTATTATTCATCTTTCTGTCCCTCTAAGGTAAGGATAACAGTGATTAATCGAATATGTCTATGTGAAAATTGTACAAAAAAGTAACGTATGTTACAATAGAATCGGAGGAAAAAGCTAATATATGAATTTGCAGGAATTTTATAATAAATACGGAAGAGATTTAGATTTTATAGTTAACGGTAAGAGTCTGACGCAACCTAAGGCGGATTGCTTGCATTTGTATGATTTGGTTTGGCATTATAAAAACCAAATGATTCATTGGTTTGACAGATTGCCGGCCGATCAGGAGAATCCCATGTCCTGCGTCACCCAGGAGCATTGGTACAGTATGTATCTTGAGAAGAAACGCCTGGAGAAACGCAGACTTCATACACATCATAAATCTTATTTTATCAGACCTACGGATTACAGATACAGTGCAGATAAAAGAGTTACGGAAATTAAATATTTCAGTGACGGTAACTATGTGGTCAATAAGTTGACGCAAAAGACATGGATTGATATTCGCTATTTCAGGGATAATGTACTTGTAGGAAAGCTGGATAAATCTTGTGAGACAGATTATTATATAATGCGTTCTTCCACAGCCAACGGAATGTATCTATGTCCCAACTGCGGAGTCGAAATGCCGTTGGAGAAACTTCTGGATGGTTGCGATTATTGTAACAGTAAGTTTGATATTTCCGCTTATAACGATAAGGTTATTTCGGTAGCCAGAGTTTTCAATAGACATGATAGAAGAAGTAATGAAGGATACATAAATTTCTGGAATGAAGCATTTAAATATTCCTTTGAGATTCCAATTACATATATGAGAGCTTTTCCACCACTTCTTTTGCTTATGCCGCTTGCCCTTTTGATTACGGGAATTACAGCTGCGGCTACGATTCCTGACTTAAAAAAGGAACACGAAGTGCATAACCATTTTTTACAACAAATTCGTAGTTCAAACCCGGGTATATCCATTGAGGAATTTATTTCTTCTTTGGACAGCAAATTGAAATCCATACATTTTGCCGACCACCCTCAGGATGTGGCAGCTTTTGTTAAATGTGACATTGCTCCGTATCTTATGTCAAATCAGAGTATAATCCGATGTGAACTTGGCCGTTTTATGATTAAGGGTTATCGGACAGATGACCGATTTCAATATATAACTCTGCATCGTAGCGTCCGTGTCTGGACTGATTGCGGAAACAAAATGAAAAAGGATTTAAGAATTGTGCAGGTCACATTGGCCAAACAGCGCGATTACAAGCATAAAAGTGATATTTCCATGTTTACCTGTCAACATTGCGGCGCCACCATTTCGCTGACAGAGGGTGGCGTATGTAAGTATTGTGGAACTATGATGGATTATGATGCCTATGACTGGGTTATCATAGATTATAAATTTGTGAAATAAGGGATTGAAACACCTGTCTTTATCAAAGGCGGGTGTTTTTTATAAAAAATGAAACCTTTTTAATTTTTCGTGTGTTTTATATATAGAAACGTAAGATTTCAGATGAATCCAAAAGAAATAAATGAAAGAGGAGGATGTATTATATGTATCAGACACAACTGGAATATACATATGGTGAGTATAGAAAAATGCAAAGAAGGGTCTATGAGGCAAATATTATTCTTCAGCTTATTGCAATAGCGGTTGCCACACCGTTAATCATACTTTTATTAGAAAGAATAGGGAGTATAGCGCCTTATGCGGTGGCAATTATTGCCGGTGTTGTAATTATTAAGTATATTGTTCGACTCGTTGATAAAAAAGGGGAAGGCTGGAAATTAGGTTCCAAAGAGAATACAGACACTTATCAATACACGTTCTTCGAAGATCATTTCGAGGTAAAAACGGAGAGACGCACCTACAAGGTAAATTATCAGGATCTTTTAAAAATTATAGAAACAAAGACACATTTTTATTTAAAATATGAGAAATACGGTGCTTTTATTTTGAAAAAAGAAAATTGCGATGACGAATTAATTCAGTTCATTCGAAAATATAAGCGTTAAAACAGAAGGAGAAAGTAATATATGAAAAGTAAAAAAGTAATTAAAATTGTGTCGATTATTGCGGCTGTAATTTGCGTTTTATTAGGCGGATTGGCTGTAATTATGATTAAATATATTAATTATTATACGGATACAAATACATGGGCAACCATTGTTGTAGATAACGGATTGCAGGCATCAGAAGATGGTTTTATTTCTGAAGAAGAGTATTTGAAGGGTGATACCATCTGCATCGGAAGCGCAACCTTAGAAATAGAAGATATTACCCATGAAGGCGAAACGACACTCAGCGTTCAAAGTGGTGATGTTTATAACAGCAATGGTGAGTCTGTGAAAACGTTTGTAATCAATTATGACAAACAGGCCGGATTAACGATAGATGATGAATATGTAAGGTTGTATGTAAGCGACAATCAATACCGATAAAATATTTTATGTATAAAAAGGAAGAAAGCACCGCTCGTATGGGCGGTGCTTTCACGTTTATTCAATTGTAATAATAACAAGTTTCTTGTCACTCATAGAATTGTTGTTCATCTTTCTATCTCTCTAAAGTAAGGATAACAGTGATTAAAAGGAAGCGTCTATGTGCAAAGTATACAAAAACGTTAGGATTGACTTCATAAGAATTTAATGCTATAACTGTATCAAATAAAGTGATACAGTTTGGGCGCGCGCGTATTTCATATTTAAAAGAGAGTTTTAAAGAGGAATGTGTAATGAAGAAAACCTTATATTTAGTAACGATATTAATTTTTGCAGTAAGTTTGTCAGGCTGCTCCAAAGACCCGTTTGAAACTGCGGAGAATTACAATCAATTTACCCGTACCTATATGTTTTCGGTTGCGGATAGCAATGTTACAAGTCGTATTGATGCGGAAAGAAGTGCAGATGATAATATTACAAGAGATATTATGAGTTCCAACCGGGAAGTGTGTCTGATAAACGATTGGGCAAGAATAGGTGCAATAAGTGAAGGCACTACTTCATACAATGATTTTTACATTTATCATTATGAAAGCGGTGAGTTGGAACAGATACTTACGGATGGAGAAGTGCCGGATGATACCGTATATCGCGGGACAATCAGCAGAAATAATGAAGTAATTCTCATGGATTTGGAAAGTAATATAATTTATCTGTATGATTTTAACACACGAGAGTTGATTAGCAAGGACGGTACAACATTGGATTTGCCTGAAGGTGTTGTTTTTGAAGGACCGCAGATGATTTTTGGCGATGAGAATTATTTTTATACTACATTACTCAGACACGAAGACATATTACTGGTGTTTGATTATGATTTAAATTTGGTATCGGTGGAAGTGGCTGAAGATAGGTGGAAGATTTATCCCCATTTGGACAATTCCTGTATGTTGGCAGACGGCAGGGATGCTTTTTATCAGTATCTTCCGGAGAACGGATTAACACTTATAGATTATGTCTTCAAATTATCTTGGGAGGAATTGCCGGACAATGTCCTTGTCTATCCAGGAGATGATGATTACGATTTCTACTATGTAAGTGAAATCATAAAAGATGACAACGGAAATGTGATTGTACCCTCTCATTTAATTGGTGTAAAAGATGGAGTAGGATATAAAGTACTTGATTTTGAAACTGCGGGATTGGTTGGGGAGTATGTACATTGGGTTGTATCTGACGGCAATGGAAATTATGTCGTGGAATATTTCAATATAGCTGATTTAGCGGAAGAATACTATTACTTTCAGGCATCTGAAGAGGCGGTCAGCTATTCTGCCGGTGAAGGAAAAGAAACCATACAAATAGCGGGATATATGATTCCGCCTAATTTAAATCAGACGGCGCTGGCGTTTAACAATACGTCGGAAGAATACTATATTGAATTGATTGAATATTGTGATAAGTATGAAGACCCTAAGGATGCGTGGAATGCCCTGTATTTGGATGTGGCGGTAAATAAGGAAGCGGATGCCATTCTTTTGTATGGTATGGATAAAAGTGATTTGATTGAGAATGACGTTTTGCTGGATTTAAACGAGTACTTTGAAAGCGGACACGTAGTGACTGCCGATGATTTTGAACCCTTTATCTGGGAAAATATGCAAGATGAAAATGGTAAAATCTATTCGGTTTATCCGGAATTTTCAGTGGTAGGTTTTATGACAGAGGAAAACGTCGGTCTTGCGGGATTGTCTGATTATAGCAGCTTAACGGCGGAGGGCAAGGTTTTGTTTGCCGACGGAGATGCCGAAGGCAATTTTATGCAACTGATGCGCTACTCCGGAGACAGATTTATTGACGAAGAAAATGGTGAACTGCATTTAGATGAAGAATTTGTAACACTTTTAGAGGTGATAAAAGAAGAAAACAGTACAAATGCTACGCCTGCAGACAGCAGTTTGGCAGTGATGGAGGGACGCGCAATCAGCATACAGGGCGATATCGTGATGCCCTATTCCTATTTCTTTTATGAGTATCTCTTTGATAATGCATTTGTGTGCGACAGTTACGGGGCAGAGGGACCTGTATTGGTTCCGAGTATGATGGAGTTTGGCATTACATCTTATTCAGACCAAAAGGAAGGAATGTATGCCTTTATGGATTATATTTTCGGCGAAGAAATGTATAGCCGCTGGTTTGGTGAAACGGAACTGCCGGTATTAAAAGGTGCTTGGGAAGATTGGATGATTCGTCTTACAGCCACTGAAAATTATACGGACCGGTTTGGAAATCAGATTCTTGTAGGTTCTAATTCTTATGGGGTGAACGGTGTGGTAATGGAGATTAGTAGTGTAAGTGAGGAAGAAGCGGCGCGGATGAAGGATATGATTGCATCTTCTGTATATATTGAGCCTATGGATGAAGAGTATATGACAATTTTAAGTGAAGAGGTGCAATATTATTTGAACGGAGAAAGAAATATTGATGAAACCTGCGAAATGCTGGAGAATCGATTAAGTATTGCATTAGAGGAGTGATTTTGTAGCTTTTATCAGGATTGAAACACCTGTCTTTATCAAAGACGGGTGTTTTTATATTTATAGAATTCTTCCTTCGGGATATATTTTTTATAGTATAATTGACCAAACACGCCCTTCATACGTGTTATAGGTGAAAGGAGGTCGGGAGTATGAAAGAGACATTGGCGCGGCCGGCCGATGATTTGGAATGGGTGATGGAAACCTATGGCAATATGCTTTTTCGATTGTGTCTTGTAATGCTTGGAAACAGTGCGGACGCAGAGGACGCCCTGCAGGAGACCATGTTAAAATACTACCGCAAAGCCCCTGCTTTCACCAGTGAGGAGCATAGGAAGGCGTGGCTTCTTACGGTAGCGGGCAATCAGTGCAAGGACTTACTTCGCTTCCGGGCAAAGCACCCTTTAGCGGAAGATACGGATATTTATGAATATAAAAGCAGTGACGGCGAAAACAGCGGTATATTAGAGGCGCTTATGACCCTGCCCGAGAAATTCAGGCTGGTGTTGATTCTTCATTATGTGGAAGAGTACCCGGTCAAAGACATTGCAAAGATGGTAGGCAAGACCCCTTCCGCCGTTAAAATGCGCCTGCAAAAGGGGCGGAAGCTGCTTAAGGAAGTATATCGAAAGGAGTATATGTAGGATGGAAAGAACCCTTTTAAAAGAAGAGATAAAAGAGATTACAATGCCTGATGAGATGAAGGCGAGAATAGTAGAGAACTGCAGAAATGCAGGATTGGAAAAGGAGAATATAGATATGAAAATAATGGACATAGAAGGTAAAGCAGCTATCGATAATAGTGTTGTTGAGAACAAAACAACTGAAAGAACGGTTCAAAATAAAACTCATACTGCGAGCGCAAGAAAGTGGAGCCGCATCGCTACGGTGGCGGCAGCAGTCGCTTTATGCTTGGGACTTGGCGGTGTTACGGTTATGGCCGGAAGCGGTAAGTTGGAAGGATTTTTTGCGGATGTAACCCGCTGGGATGGTGCTGTTGTAGGAATGACCTATGAGCAGGCTACCGAAGAGATTGAAGTGAGTGCAACGGTAAGCGGCGATAGTATCGTCGTAGATGTAGTTTTCTTAAAAGCAGGGGAGGCACCCTATGCATTTCTGGATAGCGTAGGCGTTCAAGCATACTCTATTGTGAATGCGGAAGGAAAGACTTTAGTGGAAGGAACATCCAATGAAAAAGCCGGTATTGCAGATGGTATAGTGAGTTGTAAGCTACCTTTGGACGAACTTGAGAGCGGAAACTATAAACTTATCATTACCGAATTTGTTGGCAGTGCTAAGGCGGATCAGGACTTGCCGATTAAGGGATATTGGGTGTGTGAGTTTAGCTTATAATACCGGTGCTACGCTTGTTTGAAACTGATGTAGCAGATTATGATAACAAAGCAAAAGACTGTGGCATTGAGCACAAGTAGCTTAATTACCACAGTCTTTTTGAATGCGCAGCTCGCGGAAATGTAGTTTATTGCTACGCAATACCGCTCGCGCGCGAAGAGTTCCGGCAAGAACTCTTAATTTATATTAATCAAACAGAATGCTTATTCGGTGGGCACCTCAACCGATGCCATTGTTTCCTCTACGGATACGATTTCCGGACCTGCTCCAAAAGCTTCCGAGTTATCGGCTACTTCCATAGGATCCGCGTATTCCTTGGGTTCTTCGTCTTCCCAAAGGGATTCGTGTTCCTTCTGTTCTTCCAATCGTTGTCTCATTCTGCCGATGTTTTTGGCAGCCTGATACAGTTCATCATCGAATTCCATCAGTCTGCGTTCGTCGGAAGGGGGAACGATGTCACCCTTCATAATGCGACGGGCAACTTCCATAATTTTACCCATATCTTCCATGCCTTCGGCCATTGCGTCACCCTGTTGCTTGGCAACTTCCATATTGGCAATGGCGGTATGTTGCTCCATCAACTTTTCCATATAGTCCTTGTACTGGGAATTCTTTTCGTCCAGTTTGTTGATGGTCAATTCCAAAGTAGCAGCCTCGTCGCCCCAGAGAGCCTGGCCGTTTGGATCTTTTTTAATCTGTTCGTCCAGCTTCTGTTTCTTCTCTGTCAGCAGATGAATTTGTTCGTTATATGATTTAATCTGGTAACTATAGGCAGACCGCACCTGTTCAATCTTCATAAAATAATCCTTTCTGAAGCAGGGATAAAAGTACGCCATATAGTTCGGATTTGATTCCGATGAAAAAATACAGCCACTTGTAAATGGAAACAAGTGGCACGAAAATAAAGCATATTTAAAATATTTATCCTGCTTCCGTGCGATAAATAAAAACTTCCTTGTTACGATATATATCGGATAAAAGTGGTT
Organism: Lachnospiraceae bacterium; assembly: GCA_017622505.1. Classification (GTDB taxonomy): domain Bacteria; phylum Bacillota; class Clostridia; order Lachnospirales; family Lachnospiraceae; genus UBA3766. Next base: position 11,161 of record JAGAQZ010000002.1, on the reverse strand, counting down.
GTTTGTTAACCCCGGAATGTATTATTATATTAAAGAATACAAGTTATAATCGGGATTATGTTTTAATGGTAAAATTGTGCTATGATTTGCGAATTACATTATGACAATACAAATACATATATTATTTCCGGCGAGAAAGGGCTGTTGATGTTCGATACCGGCTGGGCGGGCACTTTTATGAAGATGTGCAAAGCCTTGGGTGAGCAGGGCATCAAATTGCAGGATGTTAAATATCTGCTGGTTTCCCACTTTCATCCGGACCATATGGGGCTTGCGGGTGAGCTTGCAAAGCAGGGTGTGACTGTGGTTGTGATGGAGAACCAGAACGACTATGTGCATTCTTCCGACCATATTTTTGAGAGGGATAAAAGATTTGATTATGTTCCGGTGGATGATGAAAAGAAGAGGCTTGTAACTTTTGAAGACAGCAGGGATTTTTTGAGGGAATTGGGTATAGAGGGCAATATTATACCAACGCCGGGGCATAGCGATGACAGTATTTCCCTGGTGCTGGATTCCGGCGATGTTTTCGTGGGAGATTTATATCCCTTGTATGAGCTGGAGGTCCACGATGAACCTGCGGTGCAGGAGAGTTGGAAACGCATTCTTGCCATGAAGCCAAAGCGGATTATTTACGGGCATGCAAAAACTGCAGTGCTGGAAAGTATTGAGGCAGTGCAAGCCGAGAGCACTCCAAAGAACGCCGAGCTTTATGCTACCGTGAAGAAGATTATGCATCTCATAGATAAGGGCGCAAGCATTGATAAAATTGCGTCTAAGCTTAAGTTAGATAAAGACTTTGTAAGTGATGTCTGCAGAATGTATCTGACTCATCGAAATGTTGGCGTACAGGGAATTCTGGACCGTATTGAAATTAAAGGCCGATAAAATGATGACAAGCAACTTTTTAAAAACTAGTGAGAAAAAATAAAGGATTGAAAACGATACATATATGAAAATTTTACTCATCGGCATCAATGCCAAATACATACATTCCAATCCGGCAATTTACAGCTTAAGGGCCTGTGCCGGAGAATACAAAAGTGCCGTGGAAATCGCGGAATACACCATCAATCAGCGTCCCGAAGATATACGCAGGGATATTTATCTGCGCAAACCTGATGTGATTGCAATTTCCTGTTATATCTGGAATTGGGCGATGGTTTCTGCACTTCTGCCTGACTTGGCGAAGTTACTGTCCGGCGTGCCCATTTGGCTTGGTGGTCCTGAAGTAAGTTACCGCGCAGAGGAAGTGCTGGCGGAATTTCCCCAGGTTACGGGCATTATGTCAGGGGAAGGTGAATATACTTTTTATAAATTGGCAGAGTTTTACGATGGGGAAGGTGAATTGCATAACATCCCCGGCATTGTTACCCGTGACTTTAATACCGGCGCACCGCAAATTTTAGACCTTGCGGACATTCCTTTTTGGTATGCCGACGGAGACCTTTTAAAAGAGGAATTTCGGAACCGTATCGTCTACTACGAGACTTCCCGCGGCTGTCCGTTCCGTTGTTCGTATTGCCTGTCTTCCATCGATAAACAAGTTCGCTTCCGCCCGATGGATATGGTTAAAAGGGAATTGGACTTCTTCCTTGAGAATAAAGTGCCCCAGGTAAAATTTATCGACCGCACTTTTAACTGCAAACACAGCCACGCCATAGAGATATGGCAGTACATATATGAACACGATAACGGCATCACCAACTTCCATTTTGAGATTGCTGCGGATATTATTACGGCAGAGGAGTTGGCACTTTTATCCAAATTAAGACCCGGACAGGTACAGTTGGAAATCGGCGTACAAACCACCAACGGACAGACATTGGAAGAAATCCGTCGCGTCACGGATATGGATAAGTTAAAAGCAAATGTGGCGCGGTTACGAGAGTTACATAATATCCATTTACACTTGGATTTGATTGTGGGACTGCCTTTTGAAGATAAGGCATCTTTTATCCATTCATTCAATGAAGTTTACGCAATGGAGCCGGATGATTTGCAGCTTGGCTTCTTAAAAGTATTGTCGGGTTCTTACATCGGCGAGAAAACCGAGGAGTACGGCATTGTTTACGAGAGCAATCCGCCCTATGAGGTATTATCTACCAATTGGATTTCCTATGAAGATGTGTTAGGATTAAAGCGCGTGGAGGAGATGCTGGAAATCTACCACAATAGCGGACAGTTTGTGCATACCATTGCATTTTTGGAGAAGCAGTTTGCGTCGCCCTTTGCTTTGTATGAGGCCTTGGCGGACTTTTATGAGAGAAAGGGCTTTTTCGTGCAGGCGCCTTCCAGAAGCTATCGCTATGAAGTTTTGCTGGATTTTGCCTGTGAAACGGATGGAGCAAACGAAGAAGTCTACAGGGAATTGTTGACTTACGATTTATATCTTCGCGAGAAATTAAAGAGCCGTCCCGGCTTTTTGCAGGACCGCAAATTGCAGGAAGATTTGGTTTGGAACTTTTATAAAAAAGAAGAGAGTGAACCGGCGCTTTTAAAAGATTATGCGCAGTATACCGCAAAACAGATGATGCATCTGACCCATTTGGAGTACTTCCGCTATCCAGTTTGGGATATGAGGGACTGGGACGGAGAGGTAAACGCGGAATATGTAGGTGCAGTCTTCTTTGATTATAAGCAGCGCAATCCGATTACGGGAGATGCGGGTGTTACCGTTATAAAAGATGCTAAAAACGAAAGGCTGGATGAGTGATTATTTTAAGAATATTTTGCATATAAAAATCAGACAAACCTAAGGATAAATGAAAGGGACAATATGACACAGAAAGAACGAATTCAGGCGATTCTTGACCGCTTGGACGGAGAATACGGAACCGAATACAGATGTTATTTAGATCACGAGAACGCGTGGCAACTTTTGATTGCTACGATTCTAAGTGCCCAGTGCACCGATGCGAGGGTTAATATCGTAACTAAGGATTTGTTTGTGAAATATCCCAGCGTGGAAGCTTTTGCCAAAGCGGATGTGAAAGAGTTGGAGAAGGACATCCATTCCACCGGTTTTTATCACAATAAGGCCGTAAATATCATCGGTTGTTGTAAAAGACTGATGGAGGTGCACGGCGGAGAAGTGCCGTCAGGACTTGAAGAATTAACCGCCCTGCCAGGCGTGGGAAGAAAGACGGCCAACGTAATCCGCGGAAATATTTTTAATGAGCCAAGCGTGGTAGTGGATACCCACGTCAAAAGAATCAGTAAGAAACTTGGCATTACCAAAGAAGAAGATCCCACGAAAGTTGAATTTGATTTAATGAAAAAACTTCCGAAGGATCATTGGATTCTGTATAACATACACATTATTCAATTAGGGCGTACCATTTGCAAGGCACCTAATCCAAAATGTCAAGAATGCTTTCTTCAGGATCTGTGTACTCAGTACGCAAAGACTTCAAAAACCGCAAAATAGGCTTCTGTGTAAGGCCGGGTAAAAGACTGGCGGCGCTGATTAAGTAATCAAGCTTGCTTTCTTCGCCGTTGTCGCAATAAATGCGGGCAAGCATTTTATAAGTGCCGATGTTATCGCTTTGAATGGAAACTGCAAATTCCAGTAATTCACGGGCGGTATGGATATTGCCTTTTTCGTAGTGGTAATCACTTAATGTCTGTAAAACACGCAGAAGGCTAATGTAATTCTGGTCATACGCCGATAAAGTATCCAGGTTAGATGCACCGTACTTTAATTTCAGGTCGGTGTTAGTGATGTGTGACAGATTAACGATTTTATTCTGTTTTAAATGTTGCAATAACTTCGAACAGTCTTCCAGTTCCAAAGGAAGTGGCGTAGGAAGCGCAGCATAAACACTTTCCGGAATTTCGATATAATTCAGCCCATCCAGAGATTTGGCACGGGTGTTGTTGGCTTGGTTTTCTTTATTCCAGAAAGAATCCAGTATTTTTTTGTCCTTTTTGTTATGCTTGCGGATTTCGTATATGAGCCAGATGCAGAATACGATAACACTTGCAAAAATAGGGAACTTCATTTATAATATCCTTTCAGTATAATGATTAGCGTGGGGGAGTGTCTTTAAACACAACCCGTTAAAACAACGGATTCAACAGTAAGGAGGGTTTTCGTTATGATGAATCTTCACAGTAAAAAAGCAAAGAAAATCATGTCTACCGTCATTATTATTTTTCTTGTGATTGCAATGATTTTACCTATGTTAATGTATGCATTCCAGTAAAATATGCGAATAGGGTGACAACCCTTATATAGAATAATTATAAAATATTTTATATGATTTTTCAATGTAAAACGGGTTACGGTATCACATTTGGGGATTGGCAAAAAAGAAAGGGAACTATGAAAAAAATTATTAAGTTCACGACAATTACATTAATGACTGCACTTCTTGTTTGCGGAAGTTCTCTTTTGATTAAAGCGGAAGAAACAACACAGATTAAAACAGGTGTGTATATTGAGAATATCGATGTTTCCGGTATGACAGCAGAGGAAGCACAGGCGGCGGTAGAGGATTATATTGCCGAAATCAGCGGTATGCCTGTTATTCTTCGTGCAGCCCAGGGAAATGAGATTGAAGTTTCGGCAGCGGATTTCGGTATGGAATGGAGCAACACCGACATTGTGGAAGATGCTTTATCCATCGGAACTAAGGGAAACCCCATTGCCCGTTATAAAGAAGTAAAAGATTTGGAGAACAATGGTTTAACCTATCATTTAGAATATACTTTTGATGATGCCATGGTGGCGCAGGTTATTCAGGAGAAGTGTGCGGAATTTGACCAGCATGCCCAGAATGCTACAATGGAACGTGTAAACGGTGAATTTGTTATCCATGAAGAAGTAGTTGGTGCAGTTATAGATGAAGCGGCTTCGGTAGAGGCAATTAAAACAGCGCTTTCTTCTTCTGAGAATGTCAGCGAAGATGGTTTTGTAATTGATTTGGTAGCAAAAGTGGAGGAACCGGTAGGAACGGCAGAAGATTTATTGCAGGTTAATGATTTATTAGGTACTTTTACCACAAGCTTCTCTTCTTCCGGTAAGGCGAGAAGTGCCAATGTAGCCAATGGTGCTGCATTGATTAACGGTTCTGTTATTTATCCCGGTGAAGAATATTCATTTTATGATAATGTAAAACCTTTTACCTATGATAACGGCTATTTTATGGCAGGTTCCTATCTTAGCGGTATGGTTGTTGACAGTATGGGCGGTGGAATTTGCCAGGTGTCCACAACACTTTACAATGCCGTGCTTATGGCAGAACTTGAAGTCACAGAGCGTCATAATCACTCTATGATTGTAACTTATACACAGGTATCGGGAGATGCTGCGATTTCTGAATCTGCAGGTAAAGACTTCCGTTTTGTAAATAATACGGATTATCCTATTTACATTGAAGGATACACAAGCGAAGACAAGAAGATTACGTTCAACATTTATGGTGTGGAAACCAGAGATGAAAACCGTACCATCGAATATGTAAATGAAATTTTGCAGGTGATTCAGCCTGATTATGAAAAAATTATTGCTGATGCAAGCCAGGGCGTTGGTTATGTTAAAGTGCAGTCTGCCCACGTAGGTTATAAGGCGCAGCTTTGGAAAGTAGTTTATGTGGATGGCGTGGAAGTATCCAGAGAGCAGGTAAACTCAAGTTCCTATTCCATGTCGCCGAGAACGGCCATCGTAGGTGTGGCTACGGCAAATCCCCAGCGCCAGGCAGAGATTCTGGCTGCTTGCGGAACCAATAATATTGAACATGTCAAAGGTGTGGCAGCAGTACTTTATGCCCAGGAAGTTGCGGAAATTAACGGCGCGGCGCAGTAAGGACATGATGCCAATGAACCGGTAGAACGGAGAGTACGCCGGAACAGTTCGATAATCGAAGTGCAAAGGCGGGAAACAAATTATGAAGATTGGTAAAGTATCCGAGAATGTGTTGAAAAGAACCATTCTCAAAGGGATTAAAAATACAAGAGAAGAAGTATTAATCGGCGCAGCTCTAGGGGAGGACTGCGCCGTTTTACAATTAAAAGAGGACGAAGTTTATGTTACAACCACTGATCCAATTACGGGGACGGCGACGGATATCGGCCGTCTGGCGGCAAACGTGGCGGTGAACGATTTGGCAGCAGAAGGGGCGGAACCCATCGGCCTTCTGTGTACGGCACTTTTACCGGAGAATTACAAGGAATCCCGGTTAAAAAACATAATGGAGCAATATAAAGAAGCTTGTACTTCCTTAGGAATCCAGCCCTTAGGCGGTCATACGGAGCTTACAACGGCGGTGAACAGACCGGTATTGAATGTAACTGCTGTGGGTAAGGCCAAGAAAGGCGCATTAACGCATACAAGCAATGCAAAGCCGGGTATGGATATTATTGTGACCAAATGGGTAGGATTGGAAGGAACTTCCATTCTTGCCAAAGAAAAGGAAGCGGAGCTTCTTACAAGATACCCCAGACCGTTGATTGAAGAGGCTAAGGGCTTTGACGCCTTTTTATCCGTATTGCCGGAGGCAAGAATTGCGGTAAAAAATGGTGCTGTAGCGATGCACGATATCACCGAAGGCGGTGTATTCGGCGCACTTTGGGAGCTGGCGCAAAGCGCCGGCGTAGGCATAGAAGTAGATTTGAAAAAAATCCCCATTCGTCAGGAGACAGTGGAGGTTTGCGAGTTTTTTGATTTGAATCCCTATTGCCTGATTTCATCGGGAGCGATGTTAATCGTCGCCGAGAACGGTTACGACTGTGCGAAGGCGATTGAAGAAGCCGGAATTCCTGCAGTGGTAATCGGTAAAACAACAGACAATAACGATAAGGCGGTGCTTAATGAAGGCGAGAAACGTTTCCTTGAGGCGCCTAAGCCGGACGAATTATATAAGGTGTTGTGATGATTTTATTTCCGGATGCGAAGGCACGTAAAATGACTTTTTTATTGTCTTAGCAGGATAAAATCGTTATAATGAAATTTGAAAATTAGTATATTTGATAATAAACAGAGATTTTATAATCTCGGATTGGAGAAATATATGCGTGAACAGATTTTAAAAATGATTGAAAAAAACAGCAGAATCGACTTAAAAGAACTTGCCATTATGCTTGGAATGAGCGAAGTGGATTTGATGAATGAAATCGCAAGAATGGAAGAAGAGAAGATTATCTGCGGATATCATACTTTGATTGACTGGGAGAAGACTTCCGTTGAGAAGGTAAGTGCTTTGATTGAAGTGCGCGTAACCCCTCAGAGAGGCCAGGGATTTGACCACATTGCAGAGAGAATCTACAACTATCCCGAAGTAAATGCGGTATATCTTTTATCAGGAGCATATGATATTTTAATTACTTTGGAAGGCAAGTCTTTGAAGGAAGTATCAAGCTTTGTATCCGACAAGCTTTCTACCTTGGACAGCGTTTTAAGTACCGCTACACATTTTATCTTAAAGAAATACAAAGACCATGGCACCATTATGGCAAATAACGATGAAAGGTTAAAAATGACACCATGAGAAATCCGCTTTCAGACAAAATTGTCGATGTAAAACCTTCGGGTATCCGTAAGTTTTTCGACATCGTAAGTGAAATGCCGGATGCAATTTCCTTAGGTGTTGGTGAGCCCGATTTTGATACGCCCTGGCACATTCGTGATGAGGGTATTTATTCCCTTGAAAAGGGTAAAACCTTTTATACCTCTAATGCAGGTTTAAAAGAATTAAGATGTGAAATCAGCAATTACATAATGCGTAAGCAGGGAATCAAATATGATCCTATCAACGAAATTCTTGTAACCGTAGGCGGTTCCGAGGCGATTGACATTGCCCTTCGTTGTATGGTAAATCCGGGAGATGAAGTAATCATTCCCCAGCCTTGCTATGTATCTTACGAGCCCTGTGCGGTTATGGCTGACGCAGTGCCTGTAATCATTAATTTAAAACATGAGAATGAGTTCCGTTTGACAGCGGAGGAATTGGAAGCTGCCATTACGGATAAAACGAAGATTTTAATCCTTGCGTTCCCGAACAACCCTACGGGAGCCATTATGGAAAAGAAGGATTTAGAGGCGATTGCGGAAGTGATTATTAAGCATGATCTCTATGTGATTTCTGACGAAATTTATTCTGAATTAAGCTATAATGAGGCCCATGTATCCATCGCAACCCTGCCCGGCATGCGTGAGAGAACCATTATGATTAACGGTTTCTCCAAAGCATATGCTATGACAGGCTGGCGTTTGGGTTATGCCTGCGGTCCCGAGCTTATTATGAAGCAGATGACCAAACTTCACCAGTTTGCAATTATGTGCGCGCCCACAACCAGTCAGTATGCTGCTGTAGAGGCGTTAAAGCACGGTGATGGTGATGTGGCAGAAATGCGCGAGGCTTATAACCAGCGTCGCAGATTTTTGATGTATCAGTTCAGAGAGATGGGGCTTGAGTGCTTTGAGCCTTATGGCGCATTTTACGTATTTCCTTGTATTAAGGAATTCGGTATGACCAGTGAGGACTTTGCAATGCGCTTCCTGGAAGAAGAGAAGGTTGCGGTTGTACCCGGTACGGCTTTTGGCGACTGTGGCGAAGGATTTTTACGAATTTCTTATGCATATTCTATCGATGATTTGAAGGTTGCTTTGAATCGAATGAAGAGATTCATTGCAAGATTACGTGAAGAGCAGAGTAAATAAATCCAATTTGAAGGTTTTAGTATAAAGATGCGGTGCCGATTATTTTATATTCCAACAGAACGCGTTTGCGCTCGGTTGAATACGTAGCAGTACTAAATTCGCAAGCAAATGAATTTGCCTGCTCATTAAGTGCTGACGTATTCAAAACGGTTCTTTATGGAATAAAAATGTCGTTACCGCAATCATTGATTATGCAGTACTTCAAATTGGATTTTATTTGAATTGTGTGTTTTTGAAAAAGTGCAACTTTAACGGAGGAAATAAGATGCATATCGTTTTATATCAGCCCGAAATCGCGGGAAATACCGGAAATATCGGACGAACCTGTGTGGCAACCAATACAGTGCTTCATTTGATTGAGCCTTTGGGATTTCGCTTGAATGAGAAGGAAATTAAGCGTGCGGGTATGGATTATTGGGAGCACTTGGATGTCAGAAGATATATTAACTTTGAAGAGTTCTTGGAGAAGAATCCGAATGCCAAGATTTATATGGCCACCACCAAGGCCCATCACTGTTACACGGAAGTGGAGTACGGGCCGGATGACTATATTATGTTTGGTAAGGAAAGTGCCGGAATTCCGGAGGAAATTCTTGTGGATTACGAGGATACCTGTATCCGTATTCCTATGTTAGATAAAATTCGTTCTCTGAACTTATCCAACTCGGTAAGCATTGTTCTTTATGAGGCACTCAGACAGAATAATTTCGCCCAGATGAAGTTGGAAGGCGAGTTGCACAGACTCAGCTGGAAAGAGTAGGGTGACGAATAGGTGTACTCTTGTTGTGGAAATATAGTTTTATAGTGTAAAAGGAGGATAAAATGGACGGACAGGAAATGAAAAATACTACGGAAGGCACCGTGGAACAGCCGGTAGAACAGTCAGTACAACAGTTTACAAATGAAAGTGCAAATACAACCAAGGAAACCAATACGGCAAAAACCGTATGGATGGTTGTGATGATTGTTTCTTTTGTATTGTCGTTTATTCTTTTTGTAATGGGTATAATCGGTATATTTGTAAGTCTCGGTTTACTGATTCTTCCTTTTGTGGGAATTTTTGGCATCATTTTCACGATTTTTTGCTTTGTGGGTGCGGTTTTATTCCTTGGACTCGGAATCGGATCGATTTTTGGTGTGATTAATAGCGGAAAGAATGGTTCATAGAAGGAATCGAAAGACGAGTGATTTGAACTACTATAATTTAAAATGTTTTGACATATCAAAGTCCTGTAATCATCAGCGTTACAGGACTTTTTTATATGTTGTTTTTTTGAGTTGTTGTGCATTTTACCGATATTGACGGAGGGTTTTGGATTTGTTATGATGGGCACAAATACAAGCAAAGCAATTCTTTAGAAATCTATTTTAATTCTATTTTTCTAATTTCTATTTTGAAACATTTCTGTATGAATTCTTGCTTATTTCAATGATTCAATTAAATAGGCAGGAAGAGAAATGATGATGGCGGTTTTATCTTCCTGCACGTGGAAAGGAAGATGCTATGGAAAGACATGCCCAAGGGAAACGACAGGCTAACCGTCAGTACAAAAACAATCTTTTTGTTTACCTTTTTACACGAAAGAAGAAATATGCCTTAAGTTTATACAATGCGATAAATTGTACGGATTATACCAACGAGGAAGATTTGGACTTTAAGGTGCTGGAGGATGTGCTGTTTGTGCGGATGAAGAATGATGTATCCTTCGTCTTTGACAGTGCAATGAATCTGTATGAGCACCAGAGTACTTTTAGTAACAATATGCCGCTGAGAGGCTTGTATTACTTTGCGGATTTGTACCGGAAACTGATTCCAACGACGGTTTTGTATCAGAAGAAACTGGTTAAGATTCCGGTGCCTAAGTATATTGTTTTTTACAACGGTCCCATAGAGGATATGCCGGAGGGGAGACGGGAACTGCGTTTGTCGGACGCGTTTCTGGTGCCGGATGAGACCGGCGGATTTGAGTGGACGGCCACGGTTGTGAACATTAATCCGGGCTATAACGAAGAGTTGTATACAAGGTGTGAAATCTTAAGAGAGTATGTTGTTTTTGTGGAGAAGGTAAGAAAGAAGTCGGTTGTAAAGTGCCCGGATGAAGCGATGCATGAGGCGATTGCGGAGTGTATTGAAGAAGGAATTTTGTTGGAATTTTTCAGAGAATACGGAGAGGAGATTATCGGAATGGAATGGTATGAAGTGACGCAGGAAATGATATGGGAAATACAGCGTGAGGAAGCAATAGAAGATGCCAGAGCGGAAGGAATGAGGCAAGGAATGGAGGAGGGATTAGAGAAAGGGATAGAGAAAGGGATAGAGAAAGGGATACAGCAAGGAATACAGCAAGGTAAGGCAGATAAACTGTACCCTATAGAATGGACACGATAAGAAGAAGGTTTCCCTAAAAATGGACACAAGAAAAAGGGGTATAATCCCTAAAAGTGGACACAAAAGAAGGGACATTTCCCAGTAGGTGTTATATAATAAAAATACTTACT
>JAGAQZ010000031.1 GCA_017622505.1 Lachnospiraceae bacterium | reverse complement strand
TGGTTAAAAGCGCATATAAAAGATGTTCCTGCGCAATTTCCTGGTTTCCGTATTCATCTGCAAGCTTCTGGCAGGTTTCCAAAGCTTCCAGCGACTTCTGTGTAAATTTAGAACCATCCATAACTTACTCCTCCTTTTATCTCTTAGTTAGGAATTTTGCAACACAACTGTACTTTTTTCCCAACTTCATATTGTTCGGTTTGTTTTGTTTGTTCTATTATTACTATAACAGCTATTTTTATTTTGTCAACATTATTTAACAAAATTTATAAAAGTCTTTAATGGGTGACAAACAAAAAAGTCTTAAGGGCAGAAATCAAATCTCAAACCATTTGCACTGCCCAAAAGACAATATTTAAATTCTATGATATATTTAGTTGCTGCAAATTTAGATATTCAAACAATTACTGTACCACGTATACGTAGCTGCTGACGCAATAAAGTGTCTGCCCGTTGTATTCGACCCGGGACCAGCCTACGTCTGTATTGATTCCCGTACGGGTAACCACTTCGCCCGCCTTAAGGGTCACAACCACCGTCGCATCCGGATTGGTCACACTGGGAAGGGTACGCAGGTTTACTTCAATCTTCGGCGTTACCTGCTCGTTACAAGCCGTAAAAACAGTCTTAATGCCATCATCTTCCGGTACCGCTTCCTGGGGTTTTACGGTTAAATCCGTAGTAAGATAATTTGAAATTGCATAATAGGTTTCGCCGTTATACTCAAGCTTGGACCAGCCCTTATCGCTGACGCCGATTCGCGTTGCCGTCTGACCGTTTTGCAGGGTTAACATGACCGTACTGTCCTCGCCCTGACTCGGGATATCACGCAGGTTGGTGGCATCTTTGGCGGTAACCGTTTCCTGTACCGGTGAAAAGACCATACCAAGGTCCTTTTTCGCCTCTTCTTCAGCCTTAGCCGCAGCTTCCGCTTCAAGTCTTGCCGCTTCTTCTGCCGCTTTGCGCTCTTCCTGAAGCCTTATATCCGTCTCTGCTACATTCTGCCCGATTTTCCCACTCTCTGTCACTGTATACTGATGAATCTGGGCTACTCCGGGCTCTCCGCCATCGCTTTCCTTATAAAACCACAATCCAAAGACCACCAACACCGCCACCACGCCAAGGGCAGTCAATGCAATGAAAACAATGTAAATGGCAGATGTTTTTTGTTCATCATCTGTGTAAGCATCGTAAGGCTCTTTTTTATGCTGTTTTTCTTTCTTCTTAGGCTCTTCCGCTTCGAAATCCGCATCTTCATCTTCGAACTCTTCAATTTCCACATAGCTCGATTCCGCATCCGCACCTTGGAAGTCTGCATATTCTGTCTCATCTTCGAAATCTACATATTCAATTTCTTCCAAGTCTTCATCATCGATTTCTTCCGCGATATCTTCAAACTCAATCTCTTCCAAATCTAAGCCCTTGGATTTATGCTCTTCACCGTACATATTTCTCACCTTATCTTATCGGATAAAATTCGTAAAAATCTTCGTTTCTTCCGGCTTCGGTGCATCAATGCCCGCCTTTTTACCGGCCTCAATACACTTTAAAAGCCAAGCCATATTGCGTCCCAAATAACGCATTGTCTGTAAGCCCTCTGCGTCCTGTAAAACATCCTCGCCCTTATTGTTTGCGCCATGCACCATATTCCAGTAGCGCGAAGATACCACAGGCATATTATTAATGGTAAAATACTTATTCATAGCATCAAAAGTCGCCGTAGTACCGCCACGTCTTGCAGACGCCACTGCTGCCGCAGGCTTGTAAGCCATTTTCGACGCACCTGCATAAAAAAGGCGGTCCATAAATCCCAACATACTTCCGTTGGGCGATGCATAATATACCGGCGTGCCAAAAATAAAACCATCATATGTATCGATTTCTGCCAGCACTTCGTTTACTACATCATCATACATACATTTGCCAAGCTTTGCGCAGGCACCGCAGGCCGTACAACCGCCCACCGGCTTATTTCCAATCCATACTTCTTTGGTTTCAATACCTTCTTCCTGTAATGTTTTCGCCACTTCCGCCAATGCAGTGTGTGTGCACCCCTCTTTGTGGGGACTTCCGCATACCAATAAAACTTTCATATTTTTACCTCGTTATTTTTCATTTTTTCTTATTTACTACTTTATTCCTATTATGCGAAAGATACAATCATTTTGACGAAAATTTATGAATCTATTTCTATTACATAATCATAACTATAGGTATGAACATAGATTTTACCACCTTGTTCCACAAGCAGATCAGGCTTCTTCTTAAGTTCAAGTTTATCAATGATTTCTCCCGTATTCATATTTATCTGATATAAATAATCCTTCTCTGCCGTAAAACCATATCCACATATTATAATGTCTTCTTTTACAATAAAATTCAGCGTATTATACGACTGGCTGGCACTTCTCCAAAGCAGTTCTTCGTTATCCAAATCATAAGCAAACATAAAACAGGTATCAGGAGATGCGTAACCATTTATAACACTTGCTCCATATAATATACCATCTTTCAAGTAAGCATTATTCCAATCATAAAAATAGGGGTCTGTCTTATATGTCAATGAATATATATGTTTTCCGCTTTCCTTCTCATAAATTTCAAGACTTTCGTTAATCCACATATACTCGTACATATCATCATAAAAATGATTGCATTCATCTTCAATCATCGGTAACGACAAGTCTTTTTCATAATACCAGTCTTCTGCCCAGGTAATACCATTATCTTCTTCTGATACGATTTTCAAATTTAATGGTGTAACAGCATCGCCTTCTGCATAGGTTTCTTTCACGTCGGACAAATCTATTGTAATGCTTTGGACATCTTCATCTTGTAACAGCATTTCTGATGATTCAACCATTTCATTATTCTCATCAATATCAACTGCTACATCTTCGGAAATATTGTCTTCACTATCAACAACACTCTCTTGTTCAACAACGGAGTTCTCTTCTGTAATCTCCTGTTCTGATGCTGTGCAAGCTACTAATCCAAACATACAAATAAGCATTAAAGCTGCTATTTTTATTTTCCTCATAAAATCCCCTCCTAAAATTCTGATTTACCATTTTGTATACACAAAAAATAACTTAAAGCTCAGTCCTGACATTATCCATTCGCCTCCGGCTGCGGATACAACTCATAATACTCATCTTCCGAAATAATGCGTTTCCACTCAATTATTAGTGGATTACCACTCGTATATTTTTCATAAAATTGTTTATATTCCGCATTATCCATTATATCCGTTGGATTATTCCAGTTCTCTGCAGTCCAGCTATAGTACACGACACCGTCACCGTCCGCATCTTTACTTTCCGGAAATTCCGGTTCGAACCAGTCACAGTTATCCGTCCAGGCATCTATGTTTGCAATATGTTCGTAGACATCATTCTGCGAATCATACGCCTTTATACTGTATGGCCAGAAATTATCCAAGCTTGAACGCCCCTGATTATGCGAATTCGCTTCGATAATATATCCGCCGTCATACATAACCATATCATTATATCCATCATGCTGAATGTACGCTTCTTTCGTTTCTCTGTCATAATCATAGATATAAATTACCGAAAAATTCGCCCCAGCCCAATTGATAACCAGCTCTTCTTTATTATCCATATCTACATCTTTGATAGCATAATAACTGTCATACGGATTTCCATTCCACTCACTTCCTCCGGCAGGGAATTTGCCGGTATCTAACATCTCGGTAATTAAATCCCTGTATACAGGGTCTTCCACCTGTGTCAAATAAGATTCCTCAGCGTTTCCTGCAATCTCCGCTTCGTAATTAAAAATTCCCGGACCGTCTGTAGGACTGTAAAATGTAATCGCCTCCACAAATTCATCTTTTACCAATAATGCCACATACAATGGTTCTTCTATGTCATTATCTCGAACCACATTACCCACGATGGCATAATCAAATTGGTTGGTCCAATTATAATCACCATCTATATATTCATAATTTTCATCCCATCCCACATAACTATGCGGATAGGTAGCACCACTCCATCCAAGGCAACCCTTGGGCAAAGTAATGTATTCATCCTGAAAATATATTTTAGCCATATTAGGATATCTTGTGAAAATTTCTTCCGCAGGATCACCAACCCGAATACCATTAGCAAGAGAATACTGTTCACCTGAAATTGCATAGTTATACAATGCCGTAACCATTTGACCATTGAGTTCATGCTCCACATAAAAGTACTCTATACCCTCTATCTCTATGATATGCCAGGTTGCCGGTGTGCCGCTTGCAGAACCGTATATTTCCCACGACTGCCCTAATGCCTTGGCATTTTCAAACGAATAAATTTCAACCTCAGGTACACAGGCAACTTCTGCCTGCTTAAAGGAATGTAACTCTGCCTCAGCAATCTCTACAGGCTCTAATTTTATAAAACTGTTTCCGTCATATTGTTCATAAAAATACATATATTCCGAGTCAATTCCGCACTCACCGGGCAAATGAATATACGGACTGTAATCGCCTTGCACTTCATATACTGCTTCATACTTACCACCATTTCTTGGCACTCTCACAATATATGTTTTGGTGATATTATCAACAGCACCTCCAACAGTTATCTCCGTTGTGAAATATAAATACTGCGCATCATAGGTAATCATATAGACACTATCCCAATTACCCGGTTTATCAAATACACACTGATTGATACTTCCATCATAGGTCATATAGTAAATATCACCTCTCAAATCCGGTGAATAATATATGCCCTGTTCGGTAACCAAAACAGGATAGATATATCCATACTGACTTAATAAAGTATAATTTTCATTTTCATCTACCAGAAAAACATTATAGGTAGATTCGTCGTTATATTGTTTTACTACATACTTTCCGTCCAGCATTTCTGCACAAGCTACATAATCAATCGCCGGATAATAGGCTTGAAGAAGTTGCTCGCGTATCTCCTGTCCTTCTGCTGTTGACGGATCATAAACGTATTTTTCCATTTCCAACTTCGCGATTTCATTAAACTCTTTATACAGGAAATCCTCTGCTGTTTCAACAATCCTCTCAGTTGCCATTCCGTTTTCATCCAACGCAAAGCCAATATACCCTTCTGTATTAGCAGTATAGAGATTTCCTTCGTGTATAGTAATCGTATATAAACCGTAAAATACTTCACTATCTGCAGGCAGAACATCTCTTACCTCATAGGTATCCAAATCCATTCGGTATACAGTGCCCTGTCTTTCTTCACCGCCCGGAACAGAACCTGTGAAATAAATCGCATCATCATAAATATCAAATCCCCTATGATAATTATACGAATTCTCATAAAGACACTTTAATTCGCCGCCTTCCATAACATAAATTCCATCGTTTCTTGCCACGTAAGTTTTATCATCATAGACACGTACCATTTTGTTATGTTCGTTGTTATAATTGAAATCAATGTTTTCATAAGCATCGTTGTTTCCCGGATTTCCCCAGCCTGCCACGCCTTGTATAAAAGCGCCGTTAAACAGAACACTGTTTCCAACCTCTCCCGGTTTATATCCGCAGGACACAAACAAACCAATGCCTATAAATCCCACCAGAACCGTTGCAAAAACAACCACACCCTTTTTCTTTTTGCCATCTTCCCAGATATGATAAATCCTGTTTTTGGTCAATTTACTACCTGCTGCCAGTCCCGACATAAAAGTATAGTTTCTGCGCCCTTTACCCGCATAAGACATAAGGATTTTGGCATAAGTTTCCTTCTCTTCCTTGCTTCTGCCACGCATTACGCTTTCATCACATACCAGTTCCATATCATAGTAAAACTGCTTTTTCATCATATAAACGGCAGGGTTAAACCAGTTAAAACAAGTCACTGCCAGCATAAGCATTTTAAGCCACAAGTCTTTTTTACGATAATGGCATAATTCATGGGCGGTAATCAGTTCCAACTCATCTGCATTCCAATCGCCTTCATAGGACGGAATTATTAATTTAGGGTGTAAAATGCCTGTAATCAGCGGACTTTGCACCTGCTTGCTCTCGTAAACGGTAAGCTTTTTCTGTCCAAGATATTTGTTTTGCAGTTTGTCGATTTCTTCCTGTAAAGATGCATTTTGAACAGGCTCTAAATCTTTCATATACGTACGGCGCATCACTAAGTAAACCGCTACGTGATATACTGCACTGCCTCCAATCCCCATAAGCCATATGTATAAAAGAATATCCGTATAGCGGAATACGCCCGGCTTACGCGCATCTTCAGCCCCATCCGCAACATCTGTCACAATATGATTCGTACTTCCTACGTCAGTATATTCTTCGCCTTCCGCATTGCTACCCGGATTCTCGGAATTCATTCCTCCGGCATTACCTTCTGCATTCTCAGGATTCATCACAGCAGTATCCCCGGCACCACCTTCAGAATTCATCTGACTACCTTCGCCACCGAAATTATTCTCCTGCACATAAGGGTCCGTATTATCATTAGACACATTCTGGGAAACGCCATCTGATTGCATAACATCCCCATTCAACTCCGGCCAAACATTCTGTTCATTATTATTTAATACATTGCTCCCGGCATTCTCCGCAATCTCCTGCTCGAATCCGGGCATATTAAAAAGGCGAAACTCCGTAACCGGCAGCGAGAAATTATAAGGAATCAACAGACGCACCATAAGCACAATCCACATCAGTTTCAGCCATATCGCGCCGTATCTTTTACGGATTTTCCCTGCGAAAAGGCACAATAATACGATAACCAAAGTCATTACAATATTAATTTCAAGAACATCAAATAAAATGTTTCTCATAGCTGCCATCTCCAATATTTAATAGATTTCTCCCACATAGTCCCAATGCAGGCCTAAATCATCCGAACTGTATAAGCCCTTACAATATCCCTGCTCACTCTCGTATGTTTTATTAGCGCCCTGACTGACTTCCAGATACAGAAGGCCATCTTTTTCATAAATCTTCTCCGGCAAAACAAAAGGATTATAAAAGGTTCCGTTCTCTGCCTCAATCAAAGGCGAAGGAATGTGGGAAAGTTCAAAGGTTTTACCGCCGTCCTCCGTACGATAAACAGCACCCTCTTCTTCACCACCCCAGCTTATGGTAATAAAACCGACCTTCTCATCCACAAACAACATTCCTGTAGCAAGACCGCCCCTGTTGTTATAGGGATTCGTATTATAAAATGCACAGCTCTCTCCGTCATAGGTCCCAATCAAGGCGTAGTAATCATTTCCGGTCACCCTATCCACAGCTACCAGGCGAAGTTCCATACCCTCTTCCATCGTAAACGTACACGCAGGCTCTCTGCTTAGCCAGTCTGCCAAAACTTCCTCGCTTGGCACATCTGTGTCTTCTTCCTGCCCTACTATGTTTAGGTTGTTTCTTAACGAATCATCAACCTTCTGATACACTTCATTATAAAACAAGGTTCTGTCATACCGGTCAATGGTAATCGTCGGCTTAAGCGTACCGGGTTTGCCACTGATTAAAAAATCAAATTGCTCAAACCACTCATTCTCCGTTGCCAACGCATCAACAGCCTTACAATATTCTACATAATCACAAATCATACCGCTAAATTCCATCTGCTGACGGTCATTTTCGATTTGTGCATGAAATTCCGGAATATATCGTACTTTCGCATCGGTCCCATACTTTTCCCATTCCATCAACACATCATTCTGCGCCACAAAACAATCAGTCGTATATTTAAAATATTCCGAAATATAATTACTCACCAATACGCCTTTATCCTCACTTACGCGGAATTCAAAGGTTCCTTCTTCCGGCGTATCCACTTTTATCCGGAACACGTGATACCCTTCTGTCGGTTCAACATAAGGCCCGTTTCCGGTATAGATTTGATTGCTTGGTTCTACCGTCCTCACATACTCCGCATTCTCACCATAGGCATCTTTTACCAAAGCGGTCAGTTCTTCCGTGGTATACCAGCCACTACTCTGCCTATCCTCCGATGTGCCGTCATAATACATAATATAGAGTTGGTCCTTTTGCTCGCTTCCGCTGACAATGGCCATAACAGAATTATCTGTCCAGCGAATCGCAGGAACATTGCCCTTTAAGCCGGCGCCGTCATCTGCTACCGAGAATTTGCAGGTATTGATAACATCCCCGGTATTATCTTTTAATACGAATTTGCCGTTTACGGAACCAAAAGGAAAATCAGCGTCTCCCACCTCATACATGGTTAACGTATACTTCCCGTCATCACTGTAAAATTCATTTACTTTCGTTTCTTCCAATTCCGTAATGTAATATAAGCCCCAAAGCAACGCCACTACCAGCAGAACCACAATCAGCACCACTGCAGCTAATATCACTCCGATTGTAATTAAGATCTTTTTAGTCATCGCTATTCCTCTTATTTCGAATAAATTCTTCCAGTTCCTCTAACTCTTCGTCCGACAGTCCGTCCCCGTCATATAACGCCGCCAGGAAGTGCTTTGCCGAATTCTGATACAAGCGCTTTAATATGTTCCTGCTCTCCCGTTGTATGTAAGCTTCTTTTTCCACCAGCGCTACGTAGATATTATTCTTGCCCTCTTTCTCAACCGCAAGGAAGCCTTTCTCCTGTAACCTTGATAAAAAGGATAAAATCGTGGTAGGCGACAATTTTCTCTCCCCCTCCATCTTCTCTTCAATCTCAAATCTTGTAACGGGCTTATCAAGCTCCCAAATAATCATCATAATTTCCAGTTCGGAATCCGGTAAACGCTTCATCTTTTTCTCCTTAAATCTTCCTATGTGTAGGAACGAATCTTTCTGCTTTTATCATTCGGCATTTGCCGAATATATTTTCATTCTACATCTGCCGAATATGTATGTCAAGAATATAATATAAAAAAGAGGACCATCCCCTACCCCGGGACGGACCTCTTTTTTACCGAAAATAAATATGCTTAAAAAAGTGCTTTTATTTTCTCGACCTCTTCTTGAGAGAGACCTCTGTCGTTTTTTACAATTTCAAGCATCTTTGCTGCATCACCGTTGCACCAGAATTCACAGCAGTCCATAACTGTTGCGGCTTTGTACTCTTCTGCATCAATTAAGCTGTGATACACAAAAGAACGTCCGCGTCGTTCAGCCTCTAAGAATCCTCGGTTACGCAGTCTCTTCAAAAATGTAGAAACTGTCTGCGGAGCCCAATCTTTGTCATAGGTCTTGTTTACCAGTTCATTGATAGCAGGCATCGATAACTCCTTATCGGGATTCATCCATACGCACTTCATAACCAGCAACTCGCATTCTGTCGCATGCTGTGCTCTCATCAGTAAAACCTCCAAATATTTTATTTTTAACAAATTCGTTATGACTTAAGTAGCCGGATCAATCGGCCAAGCCACCGATTCATCCGGCTCACATTTACTACTGTCCTGTACTATAGTTGGGTGCTTCTTTAGTAATATGAATGTCATGAGGATGACTTTCTTTCAAAGAAGCAGCAGAAATCTTAACAAATTTGCCATTTTCCTTTAACTCTTCGATTGTGGGTGTACCACAGTAACCCATACCGGAACGAAGTCCGCCAAGCAACTGGAATACGGTATCTTCTACAGTACCCTTGTAAGCTACACGACCTTCAACACCTTCGGGAACAAGCTTCTTCGCATTTGTCTGGAAATAACGGTCTTTACTACCGTTTTCCATTGCTGCGATAGAACCCATACCGCGGTATACTTTATATTTTCTACCCTGGAATAATTCGAATTCTCCCGGGCTTTCATCACAACCCGCAAACATGCTACCCATCATACATACATTAGCACCTGCTGCAATCGCCTTCGTAATATCGCCTGAATACTTAATACCACCATCTGCGATGATAGGCACACCATATTCTTTGGCTACTGCGTAACAATCCATAACTGCGCTAATCTGGGGAACACCGATACCTGCTACGATACGTGTTGTACAGATGGAACCGGGTCCGATACCAACCTTGATTGCACTTGCGCCTGCTTCGATTAAAGCACGGCAAGCTTCACCGGTAGCTACGTTACCTGCAATGATATCCAAATCAGGATATGCTTCACGAATCATCTTCACGCAACGGATAACATTCTCCGAATGTCCGTGTGCGGAGTCCAAAACGATCACGTCTACCTTTGCTTCCACAAGGGCTTTTACACGGTCAAGTACGTTTGCGGTAATACCAACGCCTGCGCCGCAAAGAAGTCTTCCCTGCGCATCTTTGGCTGCCAAAGGATACTTAATTGCTTTCTCTATATCTTTGATGGTAATGAGTCCTACTAAGTTGTAGTTTTCGTCTACGATGGGAAGCTTCTCTTTACGTTCTCTTGCAAGAATCTGCTTTGCTTCTTCCAATGTGATACCTTCACGTGCTGTTACAAGGTTTTCACTGGTCATAGACTCTTTAATCTTCTTGGTCATATCTGTTTCGAACTTCAAGTCACGGTTTGTAATAATGCCAACCAACTTCTTGCCTTCTGTAATAGGCACACCTGAAATTCTGTATTTGCCCATTAATGCATCCGCATCCGCAAGGGTATGCTCAGCACTGAGGCTAAACGGATTGGTGATAACACCGTTCTCCGATCTTTTAACTTTGTCTACTTCTTCCGCCTGCGCTTCGATAGACATATTCTTATGAATAATACCGATACCGCCCTGTCTTGCCATTGCGATAGCCATACGATGTTCTGTTACGGTGTCCATACCCGCACTCATCATAGGAATATTTAACTTAATGTTCTTGGTTAACCAGGTTGACAAATCTACCTGATTGGGAATCACCTGCGAATAGCCGGGAATCAAGAGCACGTCATCAAATGTAATGCCTTCTCCAACAATCTGACCCATTTTTCCATCCTCCGTTTGTGATATTTAGTGTTTTATAATCAATCCGCCTTTACCTTATGAGGCATTGTCCGGCGTATTGTTTGCATAAAATCTTCGCTCAGGGACAAATAGTACTTGTCCGATCCTGCGTAGTACATAACATAAGTTGCCAAATCTTCATTATCTTCCAATCCTGTGGAAAAATCCCACTCTTTTACCGGTCTGTTCTTATAACCGTCCAAATGATAAGAAGTCTCCTTGGCAAGGATTTCCATTTTATTCAAATCTAATACAGCGATACTTTTACGTTTGGATTCGTTGTAGATACGGTCGATACGTAACTCCCTGTCCATGTAGGTGTACTCATATTCCACCTTCATTTTACGGTAGTATACAACATAGGATAAAATTCCGAAAGCTACTGCCCCTAAAAGAAATAATGGGTGTAAAAGTAATCCACTGACCAGTGAAATGACTGCTGCCACCACCATTCCCGTGCCTAATAGCTTGTCTTTCTTGTTCTCTTTCTGTTTAATCAAAAGTTCCTTAAAAGCTTCGCTCATTTCGCACTCCCAATGTTTGACTTTATCCCCCATTTAAATGAAAATCATTATAAAAAAATTAATGATTTCTAACATAATAGTACATTCCGACAAAAGTTTCAAGGCAAAAATGCGACGAATATTCTTTTTTTATATTATTTTCACTAATTGTGCACAAACCTGCCTTAAAATGAACTTGACCATTGTGACCTGTTGATATTAAGATAACTTTGTTTAATAGGTAAAATATAGAAATATATAGAAAATAAAGGAAAGCGAGGACACTTTTATGTCCATCAGAGATGAAATCCGCGAAGAAAATAAGAAAAACTTCAAAGAAATGCCTTTTGATAAGAAAGTAAAACACTTCTGGCATTATTATAAAGTACACACCATCGTGGCAATCGGTTTAATTGCCTTCATAGTCTACTTTATTTTATTGCAGACGGTTCTGGCACCGAAGCCTTTCGGTTTCTGCGCCTACGCCTTAAGCAGTAACTATTATATGAGTGAAGACTTAACGCCCATCGATACTTTTATCGGTGGTTTTGCCGACAGGTTGGGCATTGATACCGAAGAATATCAGGTAGTATTCGATACTTCCAACGCAGTCAATCCCGACTCAACCGATATGCTGGATATGGCAGTCGATATGAACATCGTACATGCCGGTGAAGAAGGAAATTTGGATGTGCTCATCGGTTCCAAGGCGCAAATCGACTTTTATGTAATCAATGGATTTTATGGTAAAACCTTGGATATTCTATTTACCGAGGAAATGTTTGCCGAATTGGACGAGGCCGGACTGATTTACTACTACTATGATGAAGAGTCCGACAAAGAATACCCCATCGGCGTTTATGTGACGGACGCGCCCCGTTTAAAGGAATTAGGGCTCTATAATGAAGATGCGGAAGTCATTCTTTCAATCGTAAGTTTTTCAGAGAGAACAGACACTTCCGTAGAATTTGTAAAATACATTTTTGAAACTCCTTAGGTTGCACTTTCCCCTTATATTTTATAAAATAAAAGCAGTGAAAAACATGGGAGGTTACCAATGAAAGAACAGTTATATACCATACCTTTAAATGATGCGATGAATGCACACGACGAGTGCCCCTTCTGCTTCGTAGAACGCGAGGTGGAACAGGATTTGCTGGACTTTGCTTTAGGCTCAGGCTCTTCTTATATGGAAAGCGATGTGCGCGAAGCTACCGACAAGGCAGGCTTCTGTCGTGCACATTTTAAAAAGATGTTTGACTACGGAAATACGCTGGGCAATGCCTGGATTCTGAAGACACATTATATGGAGATGCGCAAGCAGATGGCTGATGTGATGAAGAAATACCAGCCCGAGAAAAGTACCTTCCGCTCCAAGTTTGCCAAGCAGGGGCCGGAATGCAAGAATTCGGTAGCAGCCTGGATTAAGGAAAAGGACGAGTCCTGCTATATTTGCAAACGCTTTGCGGACACCTATGAACGCTACGTAGATACCTTCTTTGTTATGTATAAAAGAGACCCCGAATTCGTGGAAAAGGTCAAAAACAGCAAGGGCTTCTGTCTTCACCACTTCGGCGACTTGTGCGAGGCCGGCGAAAGCAAGTTAAACGACAAGCAAAAGGCAGAATTTTATCCGGCGATGTTTGAGTTGCAGACCAAACATATGGACCGTTTACAGGAAGATGTTTCATGGCTTGTAGAGAAATTTGACTACCGCAACAAAGATGCGGACTGGAAGAATTCAAGAGATGCCATCCAGCGCGGAATGCAGAAGTTAAAAGGTGGGTATCCTGCAGATCCGGTATATCAGCAGAAGAAATAGGGTACATATAAATAATACGGTGAGGAAGTTATCTATTTTCTCAGGGACGCTTTCGCTCGATTGTCTCAACGTAGCGGTGCATAGGATTGCAAAATACGCAATCCAAGCACCGACGGAGCCAAAACGCCCTTCGAAAAAGAGATAACTTCCTCACCTTGTTTTATGTATTATGTGTAGGGATTATTTGTTATTTCTTTAAGGTATGTTTACAAGTTTTTTGATGTTATTCAGAATATTATGTTTGATATTATTCTGAATTTTTTATGCGTTAGGTATTTCTTAGTTATATTACGTTTGCGTGGTACGATGTTTTTATGCCTGGTCCTTGCGTAAGACTACGAACCAGTAAATCGGCAGGATTACGTAGAAGAATACGCTTAAGTAAAAGAGTAATGCGCACCAAAGAATCTTGATTCCGACGCTAAAGTTCTTATTTTTGATGGTTTTGACAACATAGATAATCATCAATACGAAGCCCATAATCCAGCCTGCCATTTCAATCAGCAACGCCAGAATCTGTAAAACTGTCACAAATACGCCGGTGTCGATTCCGCTGTTCTGCACTCCGGTAATAATAATCAATGTAATCATACCAAGCACAATTAAAATGCCGGGTAAAAAACTTAAAATACAGGATAATGTCTTTTTCATTTTTTATCTCCTTTCAAACTACTCTTCTTTGCGAACATACATAAACCAGTAAACCGGGAAAATAAACATATTGAAGCAGTACAGCAATACACACCAAAGCACTTTTATGCCCGTACTGAATTCCGGATTTTTACAGGTTTTAATCATATACCAAATCATCATAACGAAAGTCATTACAACGCCGATGATTTCAAACAGAAATAATCCAATCATCAGAATCACTTCGCCGGTACTCATGGTTCCTTCACCAAAAATCAGCATTGCGAGTAACAATACAACAAATGTTAAAACAATCATTACTACAGGTACAAATGATAAACAACAAGATACAACTTTTTTCATTTTTATTTCAATCTCCTTTTGTTTTGTTTTTGCTTTTACACCTATAACACTGTGCCAAAAAGGAAAAGGTTGCAAAATCTTTTAAAAAGTTTTAAAAAATTTACACAACCTTTTATAGTTCTTTTTTATTCTAAAATCAAATGATGCTTTGTATACCCGCAAGCTTTACTTTCCAAGTGCCTTTAAAAGACCGGGAATCGCAAGTTCGAAGTTTACGCCGTACCAACAGCCGTCCTTATCTTCCATAGTAATGCGGATACATTCTGCCGTATAGTCTGCTGCTACCTTGATTGCTTCCTGCCAGCTAAGGCCGTTCATCATAGCGCCCACGAAGGTACTGGAGAACACATCACCGGTTCCGTGATAAGACTGTGCGTGCTTGGTATGGCAATAGTAATGGAATTCACCCGTCGCGCTGTCATAGCCCATAACGCCTGTGGTGCCTTCCTTGAAACTTACGCCTGTAAGAATTGCCGTTTTGGCGCCCAGCTTTGCCAACGCGAGAAGCATCTCTTTCACATAGGCTTCATCATAATTTTCTTTATACTCAATGCCTGTCATAAACGAAGCTTCCGTAATATTGGGCAGAATCATATCCGCGCATCCGCAAAGTTCTGCCATCTTCTTTGCAAACTTCTCGTCAAAGGCAGGATACAGCTTACCGTTGTCCGCCATTGCCGGGTCTACCACGATTAAATTCTTCTCTGTTTTAAAATCGGCAAACATCTTCTTTAAAAGTTCAATCTGTTCTTCCGAAGCAAGATAGCCTGTATAAATTGCATCAAACCCAAGGTTCTCTCTCTTCCAATGGGCCGTAATCGGTTCCACCTGGTCCGTCAAGTCCTTACAGGTGAACTCGCTGAACATTGTATGAGTCGATAAGACCGCCGTAGGAATGATCGCCGTCTCCACACCCATCGCTGAAATAATGGGAAGGGCTACGGTCAGCGAACATTTCCCTACGCACGATATATCCTGAACGGTTACAATTCTTTTCATTTTATGGTTCTCCTTTATTTATGTATAAAATATCATATGAACGTTCTGCACGTTTTCGTAGCTTTTATCACATGAATTTGTTTTTCATCTCTTTTGGCAATGGTGCTTTACATTCATCACACTGTACATTATACTTATATTTGACCTTATTAAAATAACCAATTCGAAACTTTTTAATAAGGTCAGATTATTCTGATAAAATGATTGCTTTATTATTTTATGGTCTTAATAACATACACAACGGGAGAACTTTTATGCTGACCTATTCCTTCGAAAACCGTGGCAACGAAAGCCTTTATGAATTTTTATATAAAAGGATCAAAGAAGATATTCTGACAGGCGCCTTAAAATCCGGCGAAAAACTGCCGTCCAAGCGCGCCCTTGCAAAACATTTGAATGTAAGCACCGTTACGGTAGAGAATTCCTATAACCAGCTGATGGCGGAAGGCTATTTGTACTCCGTGCCAAAAAGCGGTTTCTACGTAAGTGATATTACGTCCCTTAAACCACTTGAAACAACGCGTCCCGAAAGAACGCATACGGAAGAAAAGACACGCCCGCCCTACCTGGCTGATTTTACGAATAATTCTACCCTTGCGGACACTTTTCCTTTTGCCACCTGGAGTAAGCTGAACCGCAATACAATGTCCGATTATGCCAAGGAGCTGATGACACGCTCCCCTTCCGGCGGGATTTACCTGTTGCTGGAAACCATCGCAGATTATCTTTATCAGTTTCGCGGAATCCGCGTAGAGCCCGAGCAGATTATTGTCGGTGCCGGAACCGAGTACTTATACAGCATTCTGATTCAGTTGCTTGGGCGCGATAAAATATATGCCGTAGAAGACCCCGGTTATCAGAAAATCACCCATATTTACGAGGCGAATAACGTATCCTGCGTCCACGTTCCCATGGACCGAAGCGGTGTAATGCCTAAGGCCCTTTCAAATTCCGGCGCAGACATTCTTCACATTTCGCCTTCCCACCATTTCCCTACGGGTGTTGTTACGCCCATCGGTCGACGCTACGAGCTTCTTGCCTGGGCAAGCGATGCCCCCGACCGTTACATCATTGAAGACGATTACGACAGCGAGTTCCGCCTTGCCGGTAAGCCTATTCCTTCTTTGCAGAGTATCGATTCTGCCGGCAAAGTAATTTATATGAATACTTTTTCCAAGAGTTTGAGTGCCACCATCCGTATCGGCTATATGGTGCTGCCTGCCGAACTGGCTGAGAAATACAACCGCGAGCTAAACTTTTATGCCTGCACCGTATCCAACTTTGACCAATATACACTTTATCAGTTTATTGAGCAGGGCTATCTTGAGAAACACATCAATCGTATGCGAAATTATTACCGTATCCAGCGGGATGCGATTCTTTCCTGCATTCGGCAACAAAAGCATTATGACCGGGTTGTAATTAGGGAAGAACATGCCGGCCTGCATTTCCTTATGGAAGTAAGCACGAAATATTCAGACGAAGAATTGATGAAACGAATCGCTGCAAAAGGGGTTCATATCTCCTGCCTGAGCCAGTATTTTTATGATAAAAGAAAAGCAAAAAAGCACACGCTGATTATCAATTACTCCGGAATAGCGCCTGAAAAGATAGAAGAAGCCGTAGATGCACTTTTTGCAGGGATATTTGAGTAAAACCTGCAATTTACAATATTCACAACGTATATATACGAAAAAAGAAGGTTCCGCGGAACCTTCTTTTTGATACGGAATTTACTTTAAAAAATCACAAAACTCTTTTATCTGTCCCACTTATCACAAAGTGAATTAATCTGGTCAGCAAACTTCGCCAAGTCTTTGTTCGCACCACCCTCGTTCTTCGCAATAACCGCAAGCAAACGGTTTCCTGCTGCCAGGAGGCGGGCAAATACTTCGGTAACACGTTTCTGAGTCTCTTTCTTCTTAACAGGTATAGGATATGCTTCGTACTCGATTTCATTGGTCACAAGGTTAACTCTGGTGCCACTGAAGGGCGCATACGCATTGTAGCCGTATTCGTGTTTCAAACAATCCGTAAAAGCATTACAGGTCATATCTTCGCCATGGACGATAAATACGCGCTCCGGTTTAGTCTCAATTGCCTGAAGCCACTGAATCAAGCCATTCTTATCGGCGTGACCGCTCATACCTGCAAGCACGCGAATCTGTGCACGCACTTCGATAGGTTCGCCAAACAGTCTTACTTCATCCACGCCTTCCACAAGGATTCGTCCCAGGGTTCCTACCGACTGATAACCTACGAACAGAATCGTGGACTCCGGACGCCACAGGTTATGTTTCAAGTGATGACGGATACGGCCGGCTTCACACATACCGGAAGCCGAAAGGATAACCTTAGGCTCGTCATCAAAGTTAATCGCCTTGGATTCTTCACTGGTAATTGACAGGTTCAATCCCGGGAACGCAATGGGGTTGATGCCTGATTTTACAAGGGCAAGGGCTTCTTCGTCGTAACAATACTGTACATTTTGCTGGAAAATGCCCGTCGCTTCCACCGCAAGGGGGCTATCCACGAACACCTTAAAATTCTCATGCCCTTTTACAAGTTTCTGATTCTTAATCTGGCGAAGGAAATATAACATTTCCTGGGTTCTTCCTACCGCAAAAGAAGGAATGACCACGTTACCGCCTCTATCAAAAGTTTCCTGAAGAATTTCAGTCAAATCTCTTACATAATCCGGTTTCTCATTGGAATGAATACGGGTACCGTATGTAGATTCCATAACCACATAATCCGCTTCCTTAATAAACTGCGGATCACGAAGCAGGGGCTGGTCGGTATTACCGATATCGCCCGAAAAGACAATCTTTTTATTAATGCCGTTTTCACAAATCCAAACTTCAATACTTGCAGAACCAAGCAAATGTCCCACGTCGGTAAATCTTAATTCAATACCCGGACACAATTCGAATTTCTGGTCATAATGATAGGGAATAATTCTCTTAATTACGCCGTCAGCATCTTCCATAGTATAAAGCGGTTCCGCCTTCTCCTGATTGGAATGACGCTTTGCCTTACGGCTCTTCCATTCTGCTTCCTGCATCTGAATGTGTGCGCAGTCACGTAACATAATGCTACATAAATCTGCGGTTGCATCCGTTGTGATTACCTGTCCGCGGAAGCCTCTGGCATATAAAAGCGGCAAGTGACCCGAATGGTCAACATGTGCATGTGTCAACAAAACATAATCAATCAGCGCCGGTTCTACGGGAATTTCCACGTTCTCGTATACATTGACGCCCTGTTCCATACCGCAGTCTACAAGGATATGCTTCCCGCAGGCATGTAAATAATGACAACTACCCGTAACCTCATGTGTAGCGCCCACAAAAGTAAGTTTCATGTACGTCCCTCCCCTGTATTCCAATACATAGTATTATTGTACCAAATTGTCGCACAAATTGAAAGAGTTTTTGATAATTTTATGACAATTCGAACATAAAAATCTCTTCGCAAGTATTCATATATAAACACCTGCAAAGAGATTTATTTCTATAACATAACATTTACCAAATTTGTAATTCCGTTTCCGGCAATTCACATTCCTTGGTCAGCCAAGCACCATCTATGCATTCTACCTTATAAAAAATCGGATCCGTATACAATTCGCCGTCCTCCCATCGTTTCGCCCCTGTCTCTACATACAAAGCGGTATCCGTTGAATAAGTCGCCGTAATCCAGCGCCCATCCGGAACACCATAATCCGTCCCCAGACTAAGGACGGGTTTCAAAACATCTTCTGTCACTTGATATACATATAAATCACCGCACAATTCCGTAAACGTATTGCCGATATAATACACCTTGCATACCACTTCCGAAGTGCCGTCTCCATTCATATCAATCAGTTCAACATGCGCCCTGTCCTGCGGTGTCAGGCCCAAATCAGGCATACGTACGCTTGTGAAGGAATGTGTCTTAGTTTCGCCATCTAAGACATATGAAAAAGTAATTTCCATTTTATCATCGGAAAGCGGAGTGATGGAGGTTATGGTTGCTTCATCCTGCTGATTTACCGGCATCTCTTCCTGCGATTCTTCACTTATCAGTTGCTCAAATTTTCGAAATTTTAATGTAAAAGCACCATCCGCATATTGTACGTCAAATACGATTCCAAGCGGTTTATACGGCAACGAATCTGTCATTCTGATTTGCGGAATCACCTCCAGGGTCACATTAGAAACATCATAAAAATATTCATCCGCCAAGCTTACATCACCGGTAAAAGGATACTTATCGCTCCACTCCGGCAGAAGAACCTCTACTTCTTCCCCTCCCGTTTCCTTAAACATAATCGTATTATCAGTCTCATCGTATTGATATGAGATCATTGTAAGAATTTCTTCCTGCGTTACAGTATACAATGAAGTCATCCAGTCGTCTTTTTTATCACAAATATACAAGTCATACGTGCGTTTTGTGCCGGTATAACGTCTGACTGCCAGGATAATTTCATCAACAGAATCTCCATCAATATCTTTGATGCACACACTTGGCGTTTCCTCATAGATATTCGAAAAAGCGCCTTCTATTTCAATACCCTCATCCTTATATACCAAGTAGATGCGTTCTGTATCATCCTCTGTAATGCCGTATATTTCCAAACCGTTCTGCGTATCCTGCAGCAATAATTTTTCCTCAACAGTCGCATCAGGCACAACATTCTCATCTGTAGAAATCGTACCACTCAACAACCCGACAGCTAGCAATACCGCCAGCGAAACCATAGGCACCGTAATGGTATCCCATCCCTTCTTGGTGAATAACTCCGTAAAAGCCGCAATCACGCCAATCACAAGCGAAACCGGCAGAATCACATACCACGCCAACTCACTCAGCAAAACAAGCGTCACCGCAGTACAAATACAGGAAGTAACACCCATGGCAACTGTACCTTCCACGGTTTTGGTGCCTTCAATCATTTTACCGGACAATTTCTTTTTACCCCAGGTAATACCTACAATCGCAGCCATTCCGTCACCCGGTCCCCAGGCCATCATCGCCGCAGCCGCCATATACTTGCATTCCGGCCCCAAAAGACCCCAGCACAGGGCGATAAAAGCCCCAATCATGGAAAATAGGCACACAAAGCTGATAATCACCTCATGCTTTCCTTTTTGCTGGAAAAGACCGTCATAAAACTTGCATTTCTCCACAAGCTGTAACGCAATAATAACCATAATCAGAAACGCTACGTCCACAGCCACCGCAATCCACCAGATATCCGTCAGGAAAAGAAGCGGAAAAATTGCAAGCATTGCTACGATGTGAAGAAGTTTGCGGAATACATAGCCCGGAACCTTCGTTGTATAACGTATGATAATTAAAACCGTCGCCATCGCAATGATGATTGCCAAAAACAGCCCCAACACGCGTCCAAACTCCGACAAAAGTGTCATATTTATATTCTTAGAAATCACATCCCAATAATTCAACATAATCATCGACAAACCAAGTCCCAAAAGTATCACGCCTGTCACAATTCCAA
Organism: Lachnospiraceae bacterium; assembly: GCA_017622505.1. Lineage (GTDB taxonomy): Bacteria > Bacillota > Clostridia > Lachnospirales > Lachnospiraceae > UBA3766. Next base: position 22,117 of record JAGAQZ010000031.1, on the reverse strand, counting down.
CAATCTTTCCTTTTACCTTATTCGCAAATTGCGCACTTAATAATGAGAAGGTTGTCGCTGTTACAATGGCAATCAGTAGGTAATCCCAACATTCTAAAATAATTGCAGGTTCAATCAGAATGTGACTCACCGATGCAATTAACGCCGTGAATGTCATAATGAAAGTTGACGTACCCACAGCAGTTTTACGATCATATCCAAGAAATGCCGTAAAAACAATCAGCATCATCATTCCGCCGCCGGAACCAAAGAAACCGGTTCCAAAACCGATGGTCAATCCAAAAAACAGCGAAACTGCAATTTCTTTTATCGTCAGTTTATGTAATGCTGAAACCGATTCTTTCTTCTTCGAATCCGGTTTTATAAGGAAACGAATACCAATGGCCACGCATAGAAACAACGAAAAGCCGCCCAGCACCTGCTGATGTGTAAAAAAAGCCGCTATGGAACCCACAGCGCACATGGAAATGATACACGCCGTCAGAATCCAGCCGTGTTTTAAATCAATCTTTTTATTCTTCGCATAAACATGCGTTGTCACTGCCGAACCCAGAATATCGCTTGCCAAGGCAATGGCAGTGGCCATATACGCCCCGTGCTCACCGCGAAACGTCGGACAAAGAACAATCAAAAGTGGAACCATAGCCGTAGCGGCTGACAGTCCCACAAGTCCGGTGCCCACACCGGCAAGTATAGATGCTATGATGACGACAAGGTATTCCATGGAATGCTCCTTTGTATCTACTTAATATTTAAGAAAAAACAAATCTTTCCAATATCACTTTTCCGATAAGCATTTAGTTTCTATTTCTATTTTCATTCTACTTTTTTGTATTGTCAAGAAGAATCAGTAGATAATCTGCTTGATATTTGATTCAGTTTTATAAAAGACAAAAGCCTCGAAAACTCGAGACTTTTTAAGAAAATAAAAAGCGGGTGATGGGAATCGAATCGTAGAGATTTTTCTTATATTTTACCCACTTTTCCCTTGAAAATTCTTGATTTTAATTTTACGAAAATATGAAAGGAGAGTCAAGCAAGTCCTTTATTTTAATGGTTTTTACACTATATTTTACTAAAAAAAGTCTATAAATTTTAAGTTTATAGGCTTTTTTATTTTATTATAGTTTATGTAGTTGGTACATAAAAATCAAAAAAATCTATATGGAGGTTTATATGAACAAAGTTGTTTTAATTGGTCGTTTAACACGCGATCCTGATGTTAGATATCCACAGAATGAAGGTGGTAAGTCAGTTGCCAGATATACGCTCGCTGTAGATAGAAATAATTCAAGTGATGATTCTGCAGATTTTATTAGTTGTGTTACTTTTGGTAAATCGGCAGAGTTTGTGGAAAAATATTTACATAAGGGTGATAAAGTTGCTGTATCAGGACGTATTTCAACTGGTAAATATACAAACAAAGATGGTCAGGATATTTATACAACTGATGTTATTGTTGAATCGCATGAATTTGCACAATCGAAAAATTCCGATAAATAATCCGTTTCTCTGTTGTAGCTTCCGGTAAAGGATGCCCTTTAATTAGGGATTAGGGGTTCGAATCCCCTAGCCGGATTTGCGCGCTTATTATTTTTAGGAAGGAGGAAATATATTTATGTTAGGTTTAGGTTTAGTTGCAAAAGTTGCTACTCCTGTTGTTACTAAAGTTGTAGCGATTGCTGCTCCTGTTGTTACTAAGGTAGTTGCGACTGTTGGTGGTATGGCTACCTCTGTTGTTGCAGAATCAACCGGAACTACAGTGATCGATTCAGCTATTATTGAAGAGTTGCTTAATTTATGTAAGCAGGTAATGGGACTTTTTACAGAATTCCCCTTGAACGTATTCTTAGTAGCTTCTCTTGTAGGTATCGGTTTCAGTATCTTTAAAGCGGCAAAGCGTGCTGCTAGACATTAGTAGCGTTTACATGATCGTAAAGGGCTGATGTTATGGCATCAGTCCTTTTTTGTTGGAGGTGTAATTTTGAAAAAGATAAAATATTTTTTTCCTTTTTTATTTTTATTTATATTTTTTTTTTCTTTGACTGTTAATGCGGAAGATAAGCCGTTGTCTTATGCTACAGTAGATATAACTAATGGCGAGACCTTTTATTATTATTTCGAATGGCAAAACGGAACTGAATACCAGTATCAGTTGGCTGATGAAATGGTGTATACCGGTTCAAAAAAATTAGCTTTATATTTTGGTGACGGAGACCATCCTATGTGGATACGTTCTAATGATACTAATGTTAGTATTCCAAGTTTTCGCAGTTATACAAGTATGGAAACGTGTACCAGTTACGGTTCCTGGCCTATTGGGAATGGTACTGCTTTGACCACTCTTGTTCCTGGTAAATTTGAAACAAATATACCATTATTTGAATCTGCTGATTTAGCTACACAATATTCAAACGGTACGATTGGAATTGAAAAAGCATTGAATTATAAAAAAATATATGAGAACGGTTCCTGGGTGCGACCTTTTGAGGATATTGAGATTAATGATAATGATATGCTTATACCTTCACTTTCTAATCTTTCTCATAATGGTTTTTCAATTTCGAATCGTGCTGAAGAGTATGGAGTAGATGTGTATGTAGTGAGTGGTTTGCGTCAACCTGGTGAGTTTATTCATGATGTTGATTTAGATTTATCTGATTATCTATATGGACATACGTTAGGTTGGTTGACTAATGGCGATAAGGTATATACGCAGGATTCTTTTGATTTAATTAAAGATTTCGGAGTAGATAATGTTACTTTATTGAATGAATCTGTTAATTCCTTTTATACAGAATATCCAAATGCACGTGCATATTATCCGGATGCTAATTTTATGACCAAGGTTTATTATGACGTTTGGGGTGCTCCTTTTGGAACTACTTATTTTTCATATAATGATGTTACAAAGGTTTCTGCATCGGATTTAATGGGTGTTGATTGTTATGATGTTCCGTTATGTTTTACGTGTTATAAAGTTCGATTCTATTATTATGATGAAAATGATGGAATGCATTATGGCCCTTGGGCTGTTGTTACTTACTGTAGTAATGGTGATATTAAAGCTTCAACTTCTTATGTTGGTAATGATGGTAGTGTAATTGATACGCCTACAGATTTTGGAAAGCAGGACGAACAGGGTAATATTTCTTACGATAATAACAATTATTCTGAGTTTATTGATTTGGGTGATGTAAATGGTCTTTTTGGAAATATTCGCTCAATTTTTAATAATATTTCGGCAACAAATGGAACCTTCAGTCAGTTGTTTGCATCTGTATTTAATTTCTTACCGCCGGAAATACTTGCGATTATATTTGGCGGTATTGTTTTAATGGTATTTATTGGAATTATTAAGGCTTGTATTGGGTAGGTAATTTTATGTATGAAATTTTAAATTTTTTTAAGATCCTTTTTGATTTTGCTTTAGATTTTATGAAAATACCTATAGATATTTATGGTGTTGATTTTACGTTGTGGGAAGTTTTTCTTTTTGTTTTTTTAGGTAGTGTTTTATTTGGTGTTATTGTAACTTTTTTTACCGGTAATAAGGAGTAATTTATGAATGAAAATGGAAATACAAATATGGAGTCTTTCGAAGAAACCACTGAAATTGACTCCCAGGAAGTTCTTGAAACTTCTGAAGAATCTTCTTCTGTTCCTGATGGCGAAAATGATGTACTTGATAATAGTGATATATCTGGAGGTGCTGAATCTTCCGGCGCAGATTCTAGCGAATTGTTGGACGAAACAGTTGAAGAAGATGGGGATGGATTACTGTCTACAGATGATGTCACTGATTTGGGATCTGAAGTGGTACAAGAAACAGTTGGAATATCTGACATGGACGCAGTTGTGGAACAGTTAGAAGCCCAGAATGTTCTTCTTGAGTCGCAGGTTATGTTCTTATCAATGATTGTATTCATTTTGATGTTCAATATTTGTGATAGATTTATAAGCCGGATTTGGAGTTCTATCCGGTCAATGGGAGGTAGTAAATAATGGATAATATGGTTCAGTTTATTTTGAATGGCTCAACTGAATGGTCGCCTGAAGTGTTTATTCGCCTTGTTTTGACCTTTGCAGTTCTCGAAGGTATATTTTCCTTAGGTGCTATTCTTGCATACGTTGGAAGGGGGCGTTAGGCTTGATTTGGCTTGTTGTATTGGCTGTAGTACTGCTGTGTATCTTTAGCCTTAATTTTCGCCTTGTTCTCTTTAATTTGCCCCTGGTAATCTATAATGGTTGCATTGATATGTATAAATACATACGGTATAAAGAAAAAAATATATGTCCTACCGGATTTTTTAAGATATATGTTGGTTTGTTCGGTAAGGGTAAAACCTTGTCTGCTGTTAAGGAAATTGTTGATTTATATAATCAATATAACGGTAAAAAAGTGTGGTGTCGTGAACGTAAGAAGTTTGTGACACAGCGTGTTGTCATTCTTTCAAACGTGAAATTAAACAATATTCCTTATCGTAATTTGGAAAATTTAGGACAGTTTGTTGATTATGCGAAAAAAATGCATGAGTATGATATGGAAAATGATACTTTGACGATTGTTCTTGGTTTCATTGATGAAATGGGTGCTGAACTTAATTCTCGTAATTTCAAGTCGAATATTAATGCATCTGTATTGAATACATTCTTGTGCTGCAGGCATTATCATATGGGTATTATTGGAACAGCTCAGCGTTTTAATCACGTTGATGCTCTTATCCGTCAGGTTACTCAGACTGTTGTTATGTGTGATAAATTATGGCGACTTCAGCGCCAGTATGTATATGATGCTTGGGAACTTGAAAATGCATCATCTGCAGATGATGCTAAGCCGTTGTATAAGACCGGATTCTTTGTATGTAATAAGCATTATAATGCTTATGATACGATGGCCGTTGTTGAGAAGCTTGAAAAAGATTGGAAAGATGGTCAGATGTTCTCTGATGAAGAGATTCTTAATCTGCAGAATAATAATTCGATTAATATTGATGTCGATACCAAACCCAAGAAAGGTTTGTTTAAAAGAAAGAAGAATAAAGCAGCATAAAAAAAGGCGCGCACGGGCTTGTCCCATGCGCCTTTTTTATGCTATACTCGGCGCAGGGGGTGCTATTATGCTTTTAACTACTTCTTTGTTGGATGCAACAATTGATACAGTTGCTATTCTTACTTTAATTTCTCTTATTATTTATCTTTTGCCGGCTATTATAATCGCTAGTGCAATTAAGAAATCTACTGCAAAGGATTCTTACAATGCTCATGTTATTGCTGATGCGCTTAGGGAACTTACTCCAAAAGATTCTGTACCGGTATTCCTTCCGCTTGTTGAAGAACTTACATATTATTTTGATTTGGGTGATGGCGTGTTTGTTCCAAAGCGTTATTATAACCTGGAAGAGAATTATTATGATACTCCGGTAGGTGCCTTTGTCCCGGTGTATGAAGAAGATAATAAAACGATTATGGGATTCTTATATAAAAAGTGATGTGGTTACCCACATCACTTTTTGATTTTGTAAATAAATTCTTCGATTGCTTTCCACTCTTCCGGTGTTAAAGATGCAATTTGGTATAAAACATTCTTGGTGAATTCATCACCATCTTTTAATTGGTTATCAATTTTCTGTTTGATAAGATCCTGTTCGGTCATTTTTCGGAACATTTCGCCGGTACCAGAACGCAGCCATTCTTCGTTGACGTTAAATTCTCTGCAGATATCTGCTATTGCTCTTTCTGTTGGTGCTCTGTCATTTCTCTCATATGCCGATATTAAACCACACGATACATTAATTTTTTCACCAAACTCTTCTTGTGAAAGTTTTTTCATTTTTCTAATTTGTTTAATTCTTGTATGCAATTTATCACTCCTTTCTTTAGATATAATAATACAATGTAGAATTTTTTGCAATATTTTTCTTGACATTTTTCTACAATGTAGATATAATTTGATATATAAATTCTACAAAGTTGAATTTGTAAAATTGATGAAAGGAGTAAATTATGAACGTTATTGACCTAAAAAGTGTTATTTCTGATGAAGTTATAGTTTGTATTCTAAGCGCCATTCCAAATGTAAATGGTGGTAAAGGATTTAAAAGTTTTTATTATGGCCGCTATGGAGATGTGCCGGATGACCTTCTTCATAAGCCTGTTATGGTTGTTTTTCCAGCATCTTATAACCGGTTAAATATACATATACGATAAGGAGTATTTTTATGGATTGGTTATTTGAATTTAAACCGTCATGCGGTATCTAACTGATTAACAAATGTACAAAGAGACTGTGGTTGGAGCCTCTTTCAAACCATCAAGTGGTAGGTGAAAGTAACCAATCCACAGTATCTCCAACAGTATAGCATACAGTCCTTGGAGAGGGACTATAAACACTACTACTTTATAATACGAGGTGAATAAGATGGGTGATGTTGATTTTGAGAAGCTTATGACTATGATAGTCAAATTAAAGCCAAATGAGATGCAGCTGCTTGCTGCTTTCGTATCCGGCATAATGGTTAAGAATAACCTGCCTAAAGAAGATTATGAGTGATTTGGGTGACATTGGTGTTTTGGAACAAAACACTCATGGCGCACAAATGTCGCAGGGTTTGGGGCGCGTAGCCCCAAGGAAGTCGGGGCTAGTATTACCCCCGACTTCGTTACACGTTACAAATACCCCTTAAACTCTTGATTTTATTAGCTTTTTTCTTGTAACAGAACTTTGTTACAACCTTGTTACAAAATTTTAGGAAAGAAGGATGAATATGAAAAAAATAAATGTACCTTTAGAAGTAGTATGTCATTGTAGACTTTGCGATCGTAAAATACCTTTGGTCGTTGATTTTAATGATTATAATCTTTTTATTGCCGGTACTATAAAAGTGCAAAATGCATTTCCGTATTTATTGCCGGCAGAACGTGAATTATTTCTTACAGAAACTTGTGGTGAATGTTGGAATGAGATATTTAAGGAGTTTGAAGATGGCAGCGATTATTGAATTTCAAAAAAAATTACAAGCTGATTTAGTTAAAGTTTGTAATGATTATTGTAAGTATAGTCAGGAATGCGAAGAATATTTCGAAAACCATCCTGAAGATGAATGTGACTATAAATTTGATGAATGTCCTATCTTTGGATTATTCGGTGATATGTGAGGTGTAGATATGTTGACAGTAAGTGAAGTTATTAAAACGGTGGATACCGATGAAGAGATATTTGAACGTGTTGAGATGTGCCTGAATGATTTTAAGAATAATTTCTGCAGGCTTGGTTTTATGCTCCGGGTTCTGAAAGAACGCGGATATGATAACGCTTATTTGATGGACCGGTTCGGACTTAGCAAGTCTACCATTAACCGCTCTATTCAGATTAATGAACAGTTTTCGGAGAATGGTTATTCATATAAGCTCGATGAAAAGTATTCGGATTTTAAAAAGTCGCAATTAATTGAGATGCTGCCACTCTCCCAGGAACAGCGTGAAGAAGTATCTGCAGATATGTCTGTTGCTGATATTCGTGATTTGAAGAATGATGATGTGGAAGAGGATCCTGTTGAAGAGGTCGAAGAACGGGATGTGCTTCCGGAGTTTAATCCGAATAATGATTCTGCTACAACATATAAATGGATTTTTGATACATTGGCTGCTATGCCGGAAGTTGGTTCTGATATAAGTATACAAGAGGATTTTTTAAAATCAAAAAAATGTAAAAACATATTGATTAATAAAGAAATGGATTTGTATATATCATCAGAACAAGGGTATTATATCCGTTTTACATCATCAAAATATTTTATTAGTTCATGGTGGTATGGTTACATATCGAGTTATATGAAAAGTGAATATGTATTAAATAATTCTACCGGAGAATATATTGAACCGTTTGACACGTGGAAATTAAGAATGAAGCTGTCAAAATATTTTATAAACCAGATATCTGATTTTGATACTTTAGATCATGACGATTTATTTGGTTGGATGATAGAAAAATGTAAGCCTGGATTTAATTTGGATGATGAAATATTTGTGTCTGTTGGTGTAAATGCATTTGAGTGTAAGAAAAAGACACGTCATTGTTCTGTTAAATTTGATTGTGTAGAATCTTATTTTGAAAGTGATAGATTAGATTTAATGAACGCGTTTGCATCTTACGTCATTGAAGAGTCTATTGATAGATATGAATTTCTTTTTCATTTGGGCGATTATGATGTATATATGGGAATTGGATTCCATGATTTTAAGTATTTGATCTTGTGCGATACTGAAAATTCACAATTAGGTAATAAATATTTAATTTATGATGAAGATTCTGCCGAACCTTTTTTTGTCTCTGAAGTGTTGCTAGATGATTTTTTTGCAGAATATGATATGTGTGTATACAGGGTATGGATTTCAAATCTTGATAAAACATATTGTCATAGAGAAATATTATTTAAAAAATTCCTTGAATGTTGTAAAAGTATTGAAAATTAAGGCACCGGCGCGAATCGCGTCGTTTGAAATGAGGTGAACTATGTTTAAAAAAATAGTTAATTTTTTCTATTTGATTTTTCGTGCGCTGCATTATCTAGTGTCTGCGTTACGTACTATTTTAAGAATATTTCGGTAGATTGGACTGAGTGAAATGGATTCAATTTTTGATATAAAGCCGGATGATGAACGCCCTGCTCGATCCTGGTTTTTGACATTTAATAATCCGCAAGAAATTCTTACCTATATGGTGGATTCGAATAATGTGCCTGTACGTGATGCAAATAATGATTATATTGTTGTTGACCGTCGGCCTTCTGAATATGCCGGGCTTACGCCTGAAGAATTGTGTGATAAGATGCTTGCATTATGGTGTGGTGATTCTGAGACTCGAACCGGTGCCTGTGCTTATTGCATTAGTGCCAAAGGGTTGCATCATTTGCACCTTGTTCTTGAAGACGATAAAACCTTTAGATGGACGGAAGTTAAGAAAGTGCTTCCCCGGGCGCATATTGAACCTACGCGTGGTAATAAGAAACAGGCTGAAGATTATATATATAAACGCGGTAAGTGGGAAGAAAAAGGCGAACAAACTATTATTATTAAATTTCATGGTGAGATTAAAGGTGCCCAGGGTGTTCGTACTGATTTATTGGATATTGGTAAATATATAGAGGAAGGATTGCGCCCAAATGATATTTTAGATAAAGATATTCGCTATTATAAACATGAGTCGATTGTTAAGGCTGCATATTATCGTAAGCGCGAAAAAGCAACTCCGCTTTTGCGTGATGTAAAGGTATATTATCACGTTGGATTGTCCGGTTCCGGTAAATCATATAAATTTGTTAAATTGTCAAATGAACAGCCTGATGATGTATTTTTAGTGAACGATTATAATCGTTCAAGTATTTTTGATGATTATTCCGGTGAATCTGTATTGATTTTGGATGAGTTCCGCGGCCAGATTCCTTTCAGTTTGTTGTTGTGTATCTTACAGGGTTATAAGCAACGATTTCACGCCCGTTATCGAATGGTTTGGGGGCTTTGGAATGAGGTTCATATCACTTCTGTTATTCCACCGGAAAAGTTATATTCCAAGATGGTTACGGATACACGTGAATATGATACATATGAACAGTTGACTCGTCGTATTACGGAAGTTGTATATCACTATAAAGATAAAGAAAATAATTATTTAGAGAGTAGTATTCCTATGTCTGAATATGTATCTTATGATGCTATGGTTTCTCGTATTATGGGAAATGAAATAAAAAAAGAATTTGCAAAAGTAAATGATGAAGATTATAAACAATTAAAATTAATGGGGTGGATAGATTGAATTTAGAAAATATAAAACAAAATTGCTATGATGCATATTTGAATTATAGAAACATTTGTGGTAATGTTGAGTCAGGACTTGCTTGCAATTATGCTATGACAAGAGATACGATATTGAAAAATCACACCAGGAAGATTTCTTATGATGATAAGAAAATGCACTGGAGAACGTACCTTGACAATAATAAACCGATTACTTGTAAGACCAAAGAAGGGCTCGAAGATAAACTTGTGACATATTATCTTGAGAATTGTGCCGGACTCTATTTGATTGATGCGGTTTTTGAACGTGCTGCAGCTTTTAGTATGAAGAATGATTTTCACGCACCGTCAACAATAGACCGGTATCGTGCTGATTTTGAGAAGTATGTAATAGGTTCTAATCTGGACTGTGATATTAGGGCAATCACCGAGTCAGATGTGATTGAGTTTTTTAACGGTATAATGGCGAATAAACCGAAATCTAAGTGTGTTGATAATATTCGAACTGTGTTGAATTATGTGTTTGCTCATGCACGCATCCAGGATAAGATTGAATGTTTGCATATAAAAACGGTGTTTGACAATCTTAATTATCCGCGCCGGGCATTTGCTCCGCAGGAACTTGAAGAAGATCGTGTTATAGTAGATGATAATATGAGTGTACTTCTTGATAAGTTGGATATGTATAACCGGTTAGATTTAGGTATATTACTTTTTGTTCATACTGCTTTACGTGTTGGTGAGATGTGTGCGTTGCGTGTTGAAGATTTTGATTTTAAGAAACAGGAGCTTCGTCTAGTACGTGCTGAGACAGTCAGCGGTCGCGGCAAGGATCGTATATATGTTGATAACGATTTTGCAAAAGGTTATAAGCAAAAAAAAGTAGTATTGTCTGATAAGGCTGCTGAGGTAGCAAAGATGCTTTGTGATATGGCTGTAAGTGGATTTATATTTGCACGTGGTAATTCACATATTCATTCCCGGTCTTTTGATTCCAGATTGCGTCGTGTTTGCAAAAATAATGGATTGCCGGAATATTCAACTCATGATATTCGTCGTACGTATGGAAGTCATGGACTTGAAGAAGGTCTTCCACTTTCGTTTATTCAGCATCAGTTGGGGCATAGTGATATGAAGACCACACTTGGATATGCTCAGTATTCTACTAAGAGACAACAGGATTATATTAATTTTGCTAACGCCGCTTCAATATAAAAAAGCCCTTTATGGGCTTTTTTTATGCTATGACTTTTATGGGAATAACGTACTCTTTCCCATATACTCTATAAAATAGAGAAAGCGGGTGATGGGAATCGAACCCACGTATTCAGCTTGGAAGGCTGATGTTCTACCATTGAACTACACCCGCATGTATAAAATATAGAATTTTAATCGGGGTGACAGGATTCGAACCTGCGACCCCCTGGTCCCAAACCAGGTGCTCTACCAAACTGAGCCACACCCCGCAATCTGTATAGACCAGTGCGTTTTGTCTTGACGCAAGTGTTATTATATGAAATGTTACCTAAAATGTCAACATCTTTTTTTAATTTTTTTATTTTAACATTTTTTGTCAGTTTTAACACGTGCTTTCAATCCAAATCAAACACCGCGCCGGATTACTGATTAGCAGCTTCCAATTCCTTTTTATAGAAGGTATCTCCGCCGTTTTCAATCACATACCCACGATGCTTTGCAGCCTCTTCCTCTAAGCCGGCCACTGTTGCCACCTTGTACAGGCGATAGTTCGCACTTACCTTCTTAAGGGTAAACGTTTTCGCATCGTCCAATTCCAACAGCTCTGACATTTTCGCATAATCACCGTTTTCTTCCGCATCCAACATCGCCGGATACTTTGAAATAACACGATAAGCCTCTCTAATATACATCTCCGGGCTTTGTGACACGAGTGTCTCCATTTTTTCGATGCATTTATTAATTACATCTCTATCTTTTTCAATCAACGCAACCATAGCAAGAAGTGAATAACGGTATGATTTTGCGATACTTGTGTCAGAATATTTCTCCAACAATCCCGCAACAGCCTTACACTCCTCAAATTTCCCCATATAAAAAAGCATACTTCCGATACATTGCAATACCGTATCATAATTTTTCGCACGGCGAGAATACTGCAACATAACAACATAGGCGGTCAACGGTTTAATGACACAACAGTCATCATTGGTCAGCCGTGTCAAACGCATAATATTCTTCGTTTGATAGACCTTAAACAACACAACACTAAGAAGTGCAAATACCAAAAACGCATAAAATCCCCAATGAATGTCGGCATAAACACAGTATATTCCAAAAATGCCTGCCACAACGACTAATAGCGCTAAAACAACACCTATTACGCGAAGTTTTTTACAATATTTATGGGTACGCGCTTCCTCCGCCTGATCAAGTTTGAAATTTATTATTTCTCTAACTTCCTTACTCAGTTCATTCATGTCTATTTTCTCCCATATCATCGCAATTACCGGCTAAACGCCATTCCAAGTTACTAATCACACCTGCGCCAAACTTTATTCCTCTTTTGACAGACTGCATTGTGTAAAATGCGCCTCGCCCTGCTCATCCACTTCCATAATCACATAGGTCGGCACACGTCCAAACTGCCTCGGATAGGTCAAACTTCCGGGATTTACAAGGAAAACACCGTTCATCTCACCCATATAGGGCAAATGCGTATGGCCGAAAAAGGCCATATTACAGCCTCTTGACGCCGCTTCTTCCGCCAGACGCTCATATCCTGCAGACACACTGTAATAATGTCCGTGTGTAACCAGAATTTTATTTCCTCTGATATCCAGAACCCGTTCCTTAGGCAAAATGGTAAAAAAGTCATTATTACCGCTTACCACCTCGAACTCACAGCCTGCAATGGCTTCCATTTCACACTCGGTTCCTTCTGCATCACCGCAGTGAATAATCAAGTCCACAGACGGAACTTCTTCCAGCATCCTATAAAAATTGTCGTTGACCCGGTGGGTATCACTACAAATTAAAATCTTCACTACTACACCTTTTCCTATCATATACCAATTAAAACAACATCAGTACATATTACTGATTCATCGAAAGCTTACGCTTCCATCAATGCTTTGATTGCTCGGAATGCCTTACCTCTGTGACTGATTTCGTTCTTTTCTTCCAAAGAAATCTCTGCACTGGTTTTATCAAATTCTTTCAAATAAAAGATTGGATCATAGCCAAAGCCGTTGGCCCCCTTTTCTTCGTATCCGATATAACCTTCCATGGCCTCACGAACCACCAATTCCTTGCCGTCAGGATAAACCGCTGCCACCGCGCATACAAATCGTGCTGTACGTTTCTCGAATTCCACACCGTCCAATCTTGCAATTAAACTTGCATTTTTAACCGAATATGGTGTGTCTTCGCCCATATATCTTGCAGAATAAATTCCGGGCTCTTTATTCAAATAATCCACTTCCAATCCGGAGTCATCTGCAAGTACGATGTTACCGCTAAGCTTGGCAATCTCTCTTGCCTTAATCAGCGCATTCTCTTCAAAGGTAGAACCATTCTCATCTACGTCAGCAACAATGCCTTCCTCTTTCATGGAAACAACCTCATAATCCGAATTATTAAAAATAGATTTAATTTCTTTCATCTTCCCGGAATTTCCGGTAGCAATTACTATTTTCATCTTATATCACCTTGTTCTTTCATTTCTGTCATTCTTCTGCCAACATTTCCGTCGGCATCACTTCTTACTTTAAAATGCGAGCCTATTTCCCTTCCGTTTTCTTCGGCGGTTTCGGCCCCATATACTGTAAAAAGTAGGTTTTCATCATACCGTTATAGATTTTACGGTTTTTATCCGCCTTTTTACCCAAATCACGCTCTGCATTCTCATAAGAAGTAATCAAATACATTGACCAGGCATCGAGCGCCTTATATCTTTCGCCCAAAGCCTCGTAAATCGGCGGCAAATCAACCTTCTCTTCCAAACGCTCACCATAAGGCGGATTGGTAATAATGAAACCATATTTTTTGGGGTGGCTTAAGTCCTTAACCGCCCTTGTCTGGAAGTGAATCAAATGGTCCACGCCTGCCAATTTTGCATTTTCTCTTGCGATTTTGGTCATTTTTTCATCAATATCATATCCCTGGATATCAGTCTCAACTTTATAGTCTACCAGCTCATTTGCTTCATCAATACAGTCGTACCAATTCTTCTTCGGAATCAAATGCGCCCAATTCTCTGCCAGAAACTCACGATTCATTCCCGGTGCTACATTCGCTGCCATAAGCGCGGCTTCAATGGGAATCGTACCGCTACCGCAGAAGGGATCCACAAGAATGCGGTCCTTTTTCCATGGTGTAAGCATAATAAGTGATGCTGCAAGATTCTCTGCAATCGGCGCTTTTGCCGTAAGCTTGCGGTATCCTCTTTTATGAAGGGATTCGCCGGTAGTATCTAAGCCAACCGTCACCTCATCTTTTAAGATAAAAACTCTTATCGGAAAGTTGTCACCATCCTCCGGAAACCATTCCAGACGATACTTCTCTTTCATGCGCTCCACCATAGCCTTCTTCATAATTGACTGGATATCGGAAGGGCTGAACAACTTACTCTTGACGCTGGCAGCCTTGGCCACGCCGAACTTACCGTTCTTTGGGATATACTCTTCCCAAGGAAGCTTTTTCGTGCCTTCAAAGAGTTCTTCAAAGGTTTCTGCGTGAAAACTTCCTACTTTTATAAGAATACGCTCTGCAGTACGCAAAAAGACATTGCCGTAGCAAATAGCCTGCTCATCACCGTAAAAGGTGACTTTGCCATCCATTACCTCAGCAATTTCATATCCTAAATCCGTAATTTCTCTTTTCAAAACAGCTTCAAGCCCGAAATGACAGGGGGCAATCAGCTCAAAACGACTGTAATTACTCATAAAAAATACCTTTTCCTTTGCATTCCTAATACATCTTATCCATACTTTTTATAGGTGTCAATAAGGGACACTTTCAATTTTGTCTATTTGTATAATTTTTTTATCATTTTCGGGTATTTTTTGTATATTTTTCTAGCAAATAGTGTGAAAATGTGGTATGATTAGAATGGTTGATGTAATGTACGATTTTTATATGCATTTTTACATCGAAAAGGGAATACATATAGGACAGGAGACACCATATGGAGAATAATTTTGACAACTTAACTCCCGATACAGAAGACATTTCTGTCATCGCGGACGCTGTATCCGATGATACAGCCACAGTAGTTTCTGAAGCCGAGGAAGCAGTTGCTTTGGCAGAGGAATACACCACTTCAGCTGATATTCTTGAGAATCTTCCCGAACTTCAGGAAGAGAAGAAATCCAAGAAGAAAGCTAAGAAAGAGAAAGCTCCTAAAGCCAAGAAAGAAAAGGCACCCAAGGAGAAGAAAGAGAAAGCACCTAAAGCTAAGAAAGAGAAAACGCCCAAAGTTGCAATGAATGAAGACGAGAAGGCAAAACATATTCTTTCAAAGCGTAAGAAATTCCACTTTATGAATTTCTCAAGACGTTTGGCTGTAATGTGTATCATTCCTCTTATTGTTTTGGTTATTGTTATTTCCAGCATCAGTTCGAATATCTTAACCAAGAACTTAGAGAAGGAAATCGAAGGCTCATTAAAGATTGTTGCCACTTCATTGGAAGAAACTTACTCGACCTTGTATGAAGGCGACTACACAATGGGTCAGGATGGTAAGCTTTACAAGGGCGGTGTTCAGATTTCAGATACCAGTCTTTTTGATTCTTTGAAAGAGAACACGGGCTTTGACAGTTCTTACTATTTTGGGGACCGTGTTATTATCACTTCCGTTAAAAGAATGCTTAATGGCGAACTTGCCGGCGGACGTATCACAGGTAACAAGCATATGCCTGAAGATATCTTAAATGAAGTAATGACCGGAACCGAAGTATTCCGTACAGATTTTATGTTACAGGACGTACAGTACTATGGTTACTTCAAACCTTTGATCAACTCAGATGGCACCATCGTTGGTTGTATCTTCTCCGGAAAACCCGCTGCTGAAGTTGAAGCACAGATCAAAGCCGAGACCAGCAAGATTACATTATGGGCACTTTTAATTTCCGTAGCATGTGTTGTATTAATTATTGTAATTTCGAACAGCATGTCCAAAAACATGGTTAAAACAAAGAACTTCCTTGAAGTCGTTTCAACCGGTGATTTAAGACAGAATGCAAGATTAAAATACTTGAAACGTGATGATGAATTAGGTGATATGTATGCAATCTCCTACTCATTACAGGAATCCTTAAAAGGAATTGTTACTAATATTAAGGCATCCGCTGATGACTTGGCATTATCTTCCGAAGATTTGATGCATTTGTCACAGGATACCGTAGAAAACGTATCCGGCTTATATGATTCGGTAGAATTCATTTCAAAGGGTGCTGCTGACCAGGCAGATCAGACTTCTGTAGCCGCTATTCAGGTTTCTAATATCGGTGATCAGATTGACAGTATTTCCGAAGATGTAACTTCCTTAACAGAAGCCGCTTCACAGATGGCCGAAGCCGAGAAAGCTTCTACAAGCATTATTAACGAATTAAATTCTTCAAACGAAGAAATGATTGATTCCATTGAAAAGATTGCTACACAGATTGAAATTACCAACTCTTCCGTACAGGAAATCAGAACTGCAATCGCAATGATTCAGTCAATTTCCGACGAAACAGACTTACTTTCAATCAATGCAAGTATCGAAGCTGCTCATGCCGGTGATGCCGGACGTGGTTTCGCAGTCGTAGCAGAACAGATTTCTAAGCTTGCTGCCCAGTCAGGCAACAACGCTACCGAAATCGAAAAGATTATCAACGCTTTATTAGATCAGTCCAACTTAATGGTAAGTTACATGGACGATGTTAAGGTTAAGATTTCTGAACAGCGCGAGAAATTAGATATGACCATTGACAAGTTCAGTGCCGTAGCAAACGGTGTAGACAACTCCCTTGTTAACATCGGAAATATTACAAACGGTATGAACGAATTAAGAAAGTCAAGAGACGTTATTTTAGATGTCATTTCAGACCTTTCTGCAGTATCTCAGCAGTATGCAGCTTCTACAAACGGAACTATCGAAGCAGCACAGACTATGAACGATGCTATGAAGGCTGTAGAAAACGCTTCACAGAAGCTCAAACATATGTCTGACGACTTAACAAACGAACTTGAAATCTTCAAATTGTCATAATTATTTCCAAACATATAACAAAGGAGATTGGATTATTCCAATCTCCTTTTTATTGCCCTTATAACACACTTCACAATGTATCTTATTACCCAAATCTACTCCTGTTGAATTCTAAAACTCTATGCTAATCTAAGCCACTCTCTGTCCTATCTATTGGTAAAATACGCCATTAAACGAACAATCAAGATAACCAAAATCGCTACAACAATTATCGGCCATAATAACTTAAGCAAAGAAAATGCCAATGCTATTACCAAAACAACTACGATAAGAATTCCAATAAGAATCATCGTAATGGTTAATTTGGGATGCCTAAAAATAAAAGGTCTGTCGTCTTTAGTATCGTTATAGCGCTCATCATTTATATTATCATCTTGACCGTAATATCCGGCTCCATTATAGCCATCTTCTCTCCTATATGCATATTCATTACCATATCCGGTATCATTTGTCTTATAACCGCTTTTTCCGTGCATTCCGGCCTCATCCGCCGCACATATGCTCATTGCGATGAGTTTCGGATTACCCAAAGCATTAAGCACCTCCTGCTCAGTGCCTTTTATACGTGTTTCTGCGGTAATATAGTCCTCATAATATCGAATATGCTCTTCTATCTCTTCCTGGCTAATTCTGCCTGTTAACGCTCTTCTAAGGCCATCTATAAATTCCTGTTTCGTTTCCATAACTACCTCTATATCGTACTACCTTCCACTACTCCATTTACAATATATATAATTTATTATACAAATATAGCTTTTCCTAATATTAAATATTTTATATCGCATAAATCATAACCGTATCTTACTTTACTGTCAAGTGAAGAAAGTGTGAATATAAAAAAGGGACAGCAGATTCTGCTGTCCCTTTGCGATAACATCGCTTTTTTGATAAGTTTTGTGGGGTTATATTAACCCTTAACGCTACCCAATGCAACACCTGAAACGATGAACTTAGATAAACAAAGATATACGATAATAACAGGGAAGATTGAGAATGCAATCATTACATAAACCTGACCCATATCAAACTTCAACCAGTCAGCTGAACGCAAACGTGCGATTAAGATAGGGAGTGTCTGTAATTTGTCTTTCTTTAACACCAATGCAGGTGTGAAGTAGTTGTTCCAGTTCTGTACGAATGTAAAGATAGCCTGAACTGCGATAGCAGGTTTCATCATAGGCAATACAATCGTATTAAATGTTCTGAACTCGCCAGAACCATCGATACGAGCAGCTTCGATAATTGCCAAAGGCAATGTTGATTCCATATACTGCTTCATATAGAAGAATGTTGCCGGTGCAGCAATTGCAGGAACAATCAAAGGAATAAATGTATTATCCAATTTCATATCTGTGATTAAGTTAATGAAACCTAATGCAGTAACCTGTGTAGGAATCATCATAACCATAAGAATGAAAGTAAAGATAGCTTTCTTTAATTTGAAATCATATGCATGGATTGCATAAGCTGTCATTGTAGAGAAATATGTACTCAAAAGTGCACATGAGCCTGCTACGATGATAGAGTTTAACAAACCATTCCAAATAGGCAATGTACCTGCCATAAGGTTTTTAAAGTTTGTAAAAAACTGTGTTACAAATTTAAAGTTTTTGAAATTCGGAAGTGCCTGGAAACCAGAAGTCAATTCCGCATGTGATCTGGTTGAGTTAATGAACAAAACATAGAACCAGAACAAACATAAAATACTGATAGCAACTAAAACGATATATGCAACAACACGTCTAGCTTTCACGCCACCGGTATTCTTTGAATCTTCAATCTGAAGAGACATTGAACTATTACTTGCCATGTTTCATTACCTCCTAATCATTATTATTTGAGAACTTGTATACGATCATACTAAGGATACCTGTAATGATGAAGAGAATTACAGAAAGGGCACCACCCAAACCATAGTTCTTACTGAACAGGTGCTTATTAAGGAACATAATCAAGGTCATTGATGTACGAGCAGGTTCACCGGTACCGTTTGTTAAAATCTGAGGTACGTCAAACATCTGCAAACCACCGATTAAGGAAGTAATCATAACGTAAATCAAAATAGGTCTTAACAGAGGTAAAGTAATGCGCCAGAATACCTGTGTAGGTGTAGCACCGTCTACTTCTGCAGCTTCGAAAAGTGAAGCATCAATACCCATCATACCTGCCATTAAGAGGATTGTTGTATTACCAAACCACATCAAGAAGTTCATAAATGCAACAATAGTTCTTACTGACAATGTATTATATAAGAACTTAAAGGGTTCGTCCAAAATACCCAACTGCATCAACATTGAATTGATAGGGCCACCTTCTGAGAACAATGTAAAGAATAACATCGCCATAGCGGAAGCCATGATTAAGTTCGGCAAATAGATAACGGTCTTAAAGAATGCCTGGCATTTTAATCTAAGACGATTATCTGAGAACCAAGAACCTAAAAGCAAGGATACAACAATCTGGGGAACGAAGCCCATAATCCACATAATCAATGTATTCCATGTATAGTCAAAAATTGTAGGTACATTAGGATCTGTACTTGTGAACAACTGAATATAGTTGCTCAAACCTACTACATTAGGTCCAATCTGTGTCATACCATCACGGTAATATTCAAAGAAACTCCAATAAATTGTATTAAATAAAGGAACAAGCTGGAAGGTAACATATACAACGATAAACGGTATTAAAAATATGTAACCCCATTTGTTATAGCTTACAACTTTCCCTTTTTTTGCTTTACTCATAAACAAACGTCCTCCATTTCGTGCAATTTGTAGCTATAATTACGCGGCATACCAACCGCAATCAACTTATCATCGGCTCCGTTATCCCCTAAATTAAAAGAAACCACCTTCGCCGGTTACTCACATAAAAACGTGCCTGCCCACTTTACAATAGGCAGGCACATCTTTTATTTAGCACTAACTACAAAATTCTACTTACTGGGGAGCAGATAATGCAGGATATTTTTCTACTACTGCAGCATAGAATGCAGCGATTGCTTCATCTTCTGTTGCGTATGTGCCTTCGAAGTATCCCTTCATAGCTTTCTGGAATTCTTCGTTACATCCCTGATCGTAGTCTGAGAGGTTGCTTAAGTCGATAGTTTCAACACCTGCACAGTACATACCAAGAGGGTTCTGGCCGCCAAGTACCTTGCTTGAGTAAGATGTATCAGCTGCCATAGCATCCATAACGGGCTTGCTGTTTGTGAAGTCGTTATCATCAACAACGATTTCCTTAAGAACGTCATCGTTAGCTGTCATAGTTAAGATGAGATCCTTAACGAGTGTAGGGTTATCTGTTCCAGTTGCAGGACACATCCATGTACCACCCCAGAAGAATCCCTGAGGACCTGAGCAAGCGCCCCACTGTCCAGCGTTAGCGATTGAACCTTCAGCGTCAGCTGCCATAGAGAAGTCTACGAACCAAGCGGGTCCAAAGTAGCAGAATACCTTTCCATCGGGATAGAAGCCCTTAGACCAGTCATCTGACCATAAGTCATATGTGTTTGTCTGTCCAGCGTCAACCATAGCCTTTGAATCAGCTACCCAGTTCATGATGTTTTCGTCGATGTTGATAACACCGTCTTCAACCCACTTGCTGGTTACGTTGTTAGAGTATACACGATATGTGTCGTTTACAGATGCTGTCATATAGTATCCAGCGTCCTTCATTGTAGCTGCTGTTTCCTGGAATGTAGCCCAGTCCTTAACGTATTCCTGAACTTCTGCAGGATCCTGTGTTCCTAATACTTCTTCAGCTACTGCACGAGAGTAAATGAGAACACCAGGGCATCCCTGCCATGAAGAACCTTTAAGGTTTCCGTTTGTATCAGTTACAACGTCCTGAGTATACTTGTACTGGTTAGCTAAGTCTGCATCAGTAATACCTAATTCAGAAAGAGCTAAAGAGTAGTCTGTGTTAACATACTTTCCAGCGTAGTCAGCTTCTACCAAGAAGATATCGATCTTGTCGTCAGCAGCTGCATCAGCCTGGCCAAGTAATGTTTCGTCAAGGTTGTTCTGGTAAGCGTTGTCAGCTGAAGGAGTGATGTTCCACATAACTGTTACATCACCGATTGTACCTGTAGTACCATCAACTTCTACGTATCCAGGATAATGATCTGTTACACGTGACTTAAATTCTTCGTTCCAGCAGTAGATGTTAAGAACTTTACCTTCTTCAACAACTTCATCGCTTGCAACGGGATCTGCTGCAGAGCTTTCACCTTCGCCAGTTGCAGGTGCTTCTTCACCACAACCAACTAAAAGAGCTGCAACCATTGCTGTAGATAACAATACACTCAATAATTTCTTTTTCACTTTTTGTTTTCCTCCTCTTAATTATTATAGTGTTGTTAATAGTAACAACCAGCATTCACAGACGTGTCTGTGTTTGCTAGCAAGGTTAGTATATAACAGTTTTGCCATTAAAGCAAGCATTTTTCTGTGATTTTTGTATATTTTTCATACTTTTGTCTAAAATTAATAGTTTTTCGTTCATTTTTTGTTCATAATTTATTGTTTTTTTGTTCATTTTTGTGTCACTGGTTGTCTTTTTTCTGTTTTTATAAAAGTATTTTTTCCCTACTTATATAAGAAGTCCACCGGCATTTTACCCGTTTTTATGAAAAATCCTCCTGCGTTTTCAACTCTATAGCAGAAAAAACTCTCACCTTTACCATTTTATATTAAAAAAATTGCTCCGCCATCTTCTTTTCATTTTAATAGAAGATTTTATTCTTGTGATTTTATTTTAAGTCCTTAAACATCTTTATTAGGCCATCTTCTGTTTTATGCATTTCATATATAAAAACTGTTATTTTATATAATTCATAATCATTTACATTATATTGAAGAAATCCTTACCGTTTTCGCCTAATTCTGCTTGCTTTTCTATATACAGTTATTGTATAATTTAGGACATAAGGCGCAGTCCGAACCTGACTGCTCCTACTTATTATAAGAATACAAATAGAATAAGGAGAAAGTAGTATGAAATTTGGTTATTTCGATGACGCTCGCAGAGAGTATGTCATTACAACCCCGAGAACACCTTATCCCTGGATTAACTACTTGGGCACAC
>JAGAQZ010000030.1 GCA_017622505.1 Lachnospiraceae bacterium | reverse complement strand
TGCGCAATTGCGTTGTCGATATATTGTGGCTAGAAAAGTTTCGACTGTGCGAAGTGGAATGGTTTTAGGCAGAATTACAGGTTCTCGAAATTTTACTTGTATTTTGCTAAAAGGATTTCTATCTATAATATCCCTATACTCAAGGTGATGAAAAAAAGCTTTAAGGGATGCAATTTTTCTTTTTGCTGTTTTGGGTTTGTAGTTCTGGTGAAGAAGAGATATATAGTTTTCCAGCATATCAGGAGTTACATTCTCTACAGATATAGAATGAAGTTGTTGAGAAAATTGTTTCAAATCAGTTTTATATGCATTTAAAGTTTTCTGGTCTAATCTTTTTTGGTATTGACAAAATGTTATATATTCTTCGAAAATTGTCTGTAGGTTATTCATGATAAAATCTCCTTTGTTTTTAGAAGTATTGTATCAAGAAATAGTTCATTTGGTTGGACTATATAGTGCTGGCAGGATATACAAATTTGCTAAAATTATTTGAAAGTTTATCTGTGAATTCATAAGGAAGTATGGTAAAATATAGTTTAATAATTAAGTAATGGAAGGAGGCGAAGCAGATGGAAACAAATAAAATGAGTAACTTGAATAGAATATTTACCCGCAATATGCTTCGCCACTTTATAGACGGAAAAACAGATAATGTATATTCATCAGTTGTTAGACGATATACAAGTAATACAGACCAGAAAAATAACAGGGAATTAATAAGTGAAATTTATTGTGAATTGAAGAACAATTATAGAAATGAGTATTTTTATAAGAATACTTTGCTAAATAAGTTACTTTTAGGTGTGCATAGTGTTAATACGACAACTGCGTTGACAGAAGTTGCGATAGCAAAATCGAAAGCAGATTTTGTATTAATAAATGGTAAAGCTGTTGTATATGAGATAAAAACAGAACTTGATAATCTGGATAGATTAAGTTCTCAGATAGACGACTATTATAAGGCGTTTGATCATGTGGCTGTAGTAACTTATGAGAGAAATTTACAGCAGTTACAAAAAGTGTTGGAGAGTATAGATAAACCTGTTGGTATTTATGTTCTAAGAAAAAATGGAAAGTTGGGTACAGTCCGGAAACCACAAAGGTACATAGGGGATTTGGATAAGGAAATTATTTTCAAGTTACTTAGGAAAAGTGAATATGAAAGTATTATTGCTCAGTGGTATGGTTATTTGCCGGAGGTTACACAATTCAAATACTATGCTGCTTGTAAAAAACTATTTTTACAAATACCGATAGAAGAGTCATATTTACATGTTTTAAGAATATTAAAAAAGAGAATGCAACTAGAAAAAGAGGAGTTTGTTAAGATTCCATACGAATTAAAATTTTTGGCGTATTTTATGGAATTGACATATGATGATTATCAAAAACTTGAAGTGTTTTTAGAACGTCAATATGGAGGTGCGTAGATATGTATTTTCCTTATTTGAGAGGACGACAATTTGAATTAATTGCATTGCGTGAATTGGTGGAAAAAGGTGTGTTGAGTAGTAGAATTACACCAATTATTGAACCTGTAAAATTATCCTCCACACTTGTTAAGACAATAGAAGCATATGGGGAAAATAGTAAACAACTTGCCATCATTACTAATCCTAAAGTGGGTAGTTTTAGTAGTGATGCCAAAGAAGAGAAAAATCAGAAGTTAAAGGAAAGTTTGTCTGCATGCTTAAAAGAAAATAACAACATTCTCTATATGAATTTACTAAGGGCGAGTTCAAAACCGGAGAAGTTTATTGAAAGACATGCAGATAATATGGGAACCATTTGTGTTGATAAAGATGCGGTTCCTGTTTATGAATCATACTTTTCAGAAACAGATGTTAAGTTTAATTTAATACCTGATGAAAGTGGCTTTAGAAGAAAAGTAAGAAAAAATAGAGTGCTATTAGCGGATAAGTTTAATAAACAGGAAAGAAACAATGATTATATAGAAATTGACGATGAACCATTTTCAGAAGATCATTTGTATTATTCAGAAGATGGATATGTGGGATTTGCTGATTATTCGGTAGTTGGTGAGGAATATAATGAAACCGGATTTGCACCTTATGCAGTTGCAATACATATTGTTTATTTTGATACAGATGAAAGTTTGCGTGTAAAGCATTTTGTGTCTGACTCGAATGATGATATAAGTGATCCTGCTGGAAAGTTTCAAGAAGCATTGTCTAAATTGGTAGAATGGAATGCAGAAAAGAAACTTGATACGGTGGCAATGAAAGAGTTTGAGGATTTGTATCGTCGAGAAGCATATCCGGGATTGGGAACTGTGAAGAAACTATCTATTATGCATCACTTAGAGTTGATAGGAAGATATCTGGATAAGGAGTAGCTTATGATAATTTGCGAAAGATGTTTTTGCGATACTGAAGTGATCTCTGTTATTCGAAATAAAGCAGAGATTGGGGATTGCCCACTATGTAAAAGCAAAAATGTACATATATATGATACGGATAAATATGAGGATTTGAGTATGATGTTTGATGAATTATTAAGCATATATACACCGATTTCATTGTTGCCCGAGTCATATCCGAAATCAGATACTAACTTGCTGAAGAGTGAGTTAATTCACAACTGGAATATATTTAATAAAAAAAGCGAAGCAGATGTATATAACATAATTGTTGCAATATGTAAGGAAAAGTATGAATACAATGCGGAGTTGTTTGACCAGCCGGTTGGAATTCAGGAATTATATGACCAAGAGTATTTATCAAAACATTCCTTGTTGACTACAAATTCATGGGACGATTTTGTGGAAGCGTTAAAAACGAAGAATCGTTTCCATACGCATTATGTAGATTTGAATTTATTGGAACGTTTTTGCTCATATATTCGCAAACCGTATAAAGCAGGAGAAGTATTCTATAGATGTAGAATTTCAACAGAAGAAGGAATTCCTATTGAAGAAATGGGGGCACCGCCAATTGATAAGACAACAGATGGTAGAGCAAATGCAAGAGGCATTAGGTGTTTATATTTGGGTGATACTGCTGAGACTACAATATATGAAGCTAGAGCTGGTGCATATGATTATGTAACGGTTGGAAATTTTAGATTGAAAGAAGGTATTATTGTTGTTGATTTAAAGAAAATCAATCAAATTAGTCCATTTATAGAAGGACTAGATTGTTTGGAATATGCGATTAATAAAGAACACTTAAACAAGATAAATGACGAGATGGGCAAAATCATGAGAAGGAGTGATAGTGCCTTAGATTATATTCCGACTCAATATATTACTGATTTTGTCAAAAGTATTATTCATGATGGTAAAGCGGAATATGCTGGTATAGAATATAAAAGCGTAATGCATAGCGGAGGGTATAATTTAGCTTTGTTTGATCCGGATTTGTTTGAGTGTATCGGTACTGAAGTATATGGAATAGATACGATTGATTATAGAAAGCATGTTATATAATGATTTTGTAAGGGGAGTTATAATATT
The DNA here is from genome assembly GCA_017622505.1 of Lachnospiraceae bacterium. Classification (GTDB taxonomy): domain Bacteria; phylum Bacillota; class Clostridia; order Lachnospirales; family Lachnospiraceae; genus UBA3766. The sequence goes on along the minus strand of JAGAQZ010000030.1, from coordinate 14,867 downwards.
AATTTTAGTGTAAAATGAGTTTGGGGTATGAGGTGAACTAATGAAAAAGAATAAAAAGAAAAAAGAAGAGAGCATAGAAGATGTAAAACAGAAATATCCATTTGCAGATGAGATGCTAACAACGATAAGACAGGAATATGAAACAGAAAATGATAGAAAGAAAACGCTTGATACAAAAGCATCTACTTTTATTACTGTTAATATTGCATTACTAACCATATTTATTCCGCTAATTCCATTTGTGGAGTTGCAAGCTTTTTTCGATAAATCGAGTGGTCTTGAAAAGTCAGTTGCAATTATAGGATTAATTATATTAGGAGTAAGTATTGTTCTTCTTTTAGTTTCGTTTGTTATACTGGTATATGTTGCTGGGATATCAGGATATAGGAGAGTTCAATTGGATGATATATTGAAGCTTTCTTCGAATGAAGAGCAGAGCGATATATCTTGTGTTAAGCAAACACTTGTGGCCCATTATCACCAAATATTAAGGGGAACAATTGATGAAGAAGGTAATTATAAAATTAACACTGGTAGAGCTGATAAAATACAGCTAGGAATTATTTTAATGATAATTGGATATGTGATATTGTTTATATCAACAATTGTTCTTAGAATTACTGTTGTTTAAGGAGGAAATTTATGGCTGACAAATTAGAAGAATTATTTAAAAATGCAGTACAAGGTAAACCATATGGTGGTGAGAGTAATTCAAATAAGGCAGATATTAAGATGGATAAACCAATGACGTTGAAGCATTCTCTGGATGGTACATTAGGTAAGCCGATGATTTGTAATGAAGGTACAGATATCAATAATATGAACGATGATTAAAACGATGAAGAAGAATGAGATATCCCTATTGGGGGGGATTGAATATGCCATGCCCTTTGAATGAGGCATGGCATATGTGTTAAAATACCTCCAAACTATCCTCCGCATCCACCCATGCCTGCATCTCGCCATCCAGCGCAAGTCTTACATATTCCAGTGGATTATCAATCGCCAGAGCATTCAGGCACCGCTGAGAATTAGGAGTAGTGCGTATCCCGGATTCTGCATGATTGCAGTCAATCCGGAGGATGTAGCCGTTATAGTGGTTAATGTCGATGCTGTTGTGCATCGGGTTATATTCTGCATGTATCAATTTCATTGTTATCAGTCCTTTCGTTTTAATTGGAGGTAAAAAGCCCATGGGCTTATTTTGGACTTGAAAAACTTTCGAAATAGATATAACAATCACAAAATGTACTATTTTATGAAATGAAATATCACTAGAAATATTCAGAACAATACAAGTTGTGATATTAACAGTTGTGTTGCTACAATCATCGAGTAATTGTAAATGATGCAATAAATTCAAGGCTTCCAGAGAATCTGGAAGCCTTTTTATGTGCGAAGAAATGGCGAACAAAGATAAAGAACACATATTGGGATGTGGCAAAAACTATCTGGGTTCTGTTTCGGTTATAAAATACATACTCATTACAATTAAAGGGGATAATGTTTAATGTCTTAATGCCAAGAGGCAGAGAAATTCGTTATAAAAAAAATTATAACGAATAAGGTTTTGTTTAAAACGAATAATAATTGACAAAATAAGAATAAGATAATAAACTAATGACAGTAGGAGGTATTATCTTATGAAATTTAATTCGGATAAGAAGAAGTCAATTATTATTTACTTGTTAGAAAAGATAGCCCAAAGAGATGATGGTATTTCGAAGTCTGTTTCTGAAGCATTTTCCGTAAATCAAAATACCATTCATACTTATATTAATGAATTAGTTGATGAAAACATTATTAGAAGAATTAAACGCGGACAATATGAGCTGGTAAAAGATGTGCATAAATTTGAGTTGAAACGCGAAAATGGCGATTTAGATACAGATACCTACGCATATTATCATTGTCTCGAAGAGCATATATCTCATTTTGATGAAAATGTACAAGCTATATGGAGTTATACTTTTAGCGAGATGATTAATAATGTTATGGATCATTCGGCCGCAAGTGATGTAGAGATTATTGTTGAGCAAGATTATTTGAATACGAGTGTAATGATATATGATAATGGAATTGGGATTTTTAAGAAAATTAAAGAGCATTTTAAATTTCCATCACTTGACGAAGCAATTTGTGAATTATTTAAAGGAAAGTTGACTACAGATTCAGAAAATCATTCCGGAGAGGGTATTTTTTTTAGTTCTAAAATGATGGATGATTTCTTTATTGTCTCAAGCGGAAAAATTTTTACCAATAACAAATATGATAATAGTAAAATCATTAGCATCGCATCAGAACATATAAAAGGAACATGTGTTATTATGAGTTTGTCAAATTATACACATAAGAAGCCGCATGAAGTTTTTGATTTATATGCGAATGTTGATGGTGGGTTTATTAAGACTAAAATCCCAATGAAAAATATATTTGATACATCGCCGGTTTCAAGGTCTCAAGCAAAAAGAGTTTGTAATAGACTTGAAAAATTTAAAGAGGTTGTTATAGATTTTGAAGGAGTACAGTGGATCGGACAAGGTTTTGCTCACCAATTATTTGTTATATTTGCCAGAGAACATATGGATATTCAAATAGTGCCAATCAATATGAATGAGGACATTACAAAAATGTATAACCATGTTATTACATCATAGAAATTCGCTTTAAACAAAAAGAAATTCGTTTTAAAATATTTTAAAGCGAATTTCTTTTTTTTGTGGGGGATGAAAATTCTCCCTGCATTCATATAACCTATATTGAGTTTAAAAGAAGGTACATTTAATGAGGAGAAACAAACGAAAGTTTCTATTAGTGTAAAACCAAGGGAATGATTGTCTGAAAAGAAGTTATGGTACTTGAACTGAATAGGCAATATTGATATGTGTGTAATATTAGACAAGACGAATTGACAGAGTTGAGAAAAATATTGAATATTGATGACACAATTTCTTTGAAAGAAGTGGTTGAAAAAATGAAGAAAGAGATTGACAGTCCGGGTTCTAACTGCTAACATATAGTTACAAAGAAGTCCTTTCCCGATGTGTTAAGGATAATATATTTAATTCAAAGGAGAGGGACTCGGTAGGGGTTCCTTTTTACTTTCATATTTTTGAAAGATGTGCATATAATAGAAACACAAAGTAGCTTTGAGTAGAATGCTTGAAGTTTTAAAAAGAGTGGTAGCATTTTATGAGTGCTACCACTTTTCTATACTTGACAAATATATCAAACCGATATATGATAAATATATCAATTTGATACATTATACATCTTTTAAGGAGCACCCAAATGGCTAACACGAAGAAAATGGATTATGTCTTGCTAGGTTTGCTAAGTCACGAGCCTATGACAGGATATGAAATGAAGAAGAGACTTGATACGACCCTTCGCTTTTTCTGGGGCGGTAGCTACGGTAGCATCTATCCGACACTGAACCAACTGGAGAAAGAAGGGAAGGTCACGAAGGAAGACACCAGTTCTAACGGCCGTGAAAAACTTTCCTATTCCATTACGGATTGTGGGAAGGACGCACTCATAGAGTGGCTTGCGAAACCGGTGGAGAAGGACGAACTTCGCTATGAAACCCTTTTAAAACTTTTCTTTGGTAATGAAACCGGTATGGAAGGCGCTATGGAGCATATCGAGCGTTTCGAAGAGAAGTGCAAAGACGAATTAGTCGTTTTGAATATGTTTGCAGAGAATTTGGGGCAGTATCTGGAAGATGATACACACAAGCATTACTATTTAACTGTTAAATTCGGCATCAAGACCTACGAGGCCTATCTTGAGTGGTGCCGGGAGGCAAAAGAACAAATAAAGGAGTGGACGAAGAAATGAAAACAGCAATCGTATATTATTCATTGGAAGGCAACACAAAGTATACAGCGGATAAAATCGCCGATCTTTTAAAAGAATCCTGTGAGGTAGATGTACTCCGCCTTGAGCCTGAGCAGTCATATCCTGATAAAGGTTTTAAGAAGTTCTTCTGGGGCGGTAAAAGTGCCGTTATGGCAGAGACACCGGCATTAAAGCCCTATCAATTCGATGCAACTCAATATGACAGAATTATCTTTGGCACTCCGGTTTGGGCAAGTACTTTTACGCCGCCCATCAGAACTTTTATCGATGACAATCCTGCGGTAAAAGAGAAGCAAATCGCGGTATTTACCTGCTTTAGCGGTGGCGGTGCGGACAAGGCTCTTGCGAAGTTGCGAAAGTTCCTTGAAGTGGATGCTTTTGTGGCTGAACTGATCCTGGTAGACCCGAAAGTTAAAGTGAAGGAAGAAGATGACGCTTTGATTGCGGAGTTTTGTGGGAAGCTGAAGTAAAGTGAAGATATAGCTGATGGAGTAACAGAAGTAATTTAGAGAAATGTACTGTGTTAAATCAAGGGAGGTTTCTTTATGGCAGTATTTCGTAAAATTGATGATTTAATTACAGAAGGATATTGCGACAGCCGTCGCGCGGCTGTCTGCGCAACCATTGTATCGCTTCCGAATTGGAAATCCAAACTCGGCATTGCGCTATTGTGCGTGAAAGACAATTATCTTTCTTTCTATGAGGTTGATTTAAGAAATAATATCGGTGACAGAGTCGGATATGTGGAACTTGCCAAAGTGGAGAATTTTATCCTAAAGGCAAATTTTCTGATTCAACGTTTGTCTTTTGAATATGAGGGCGAGTACTACGAGTTTACTAACTTTGGCAATCATAAAATTCTTAAGCAGGTATTTGCCCAAGAGTGTAAGAAATAATTACGAAGACGGACGATTGAAGGATAATCCTGCACAGCGGAATTTAAAATTGAAATTTTAGCAAAGGAAAAATATGAAAAGAAATATAATAACCGCTATAGTATTGTTTTTAATGATTTTTATGTTGGCATGCAATGTGGCGGATCAAGTGCAAACAACAGAAGATGCGCAGAACGAGGAAGTGGTCACAAATATCGATATGCAACCTATGTATGATTTGGCCAAAGCAGGCGTGGGCCCAATGAATGAATTACAGGGAATTGTAACCGGATACTTTATTGCTGATGAACCGGACTATTATAGGACCATCTTTCGGGAAGGGAACGGTTTCTTAATTAATTCCGAGGAGGATGAGGCGTTATTCTGGGCCTATTTTGGGAATTGGAGCGCAGAAGGCAAAGAACAAATCGGACAGATAGATTACGACAAATATTCATTATGCGTCCGGATTTCAACACAGTCGGAGGATTTAGATGATTATACAGTGGAAGGTATGGTTATCGGAAGCGAGGATATGTTTATTGAAGTTTCGTATACGAATAGTGAATATGGCTTGAATATAGAGTTTTCACATGTCCTGTATGCGATTGTACCAAATGAACAACTTCAAACATCTGCTTGTGAAAGCTGGATAGATATAGAAAGCGTGCGGGAATGGGAACCTATTGCGCTTATGCGCTTTTATTGTACATTTACTTGTAAAGAACTGGAAGAGCTGGGACTGACGCCGGAAGATGTTATTATGTTGGGAGAACAATACAATGCACAGGAAATAGATGCGCATATTTATATGAAAGATGGCGAAGCGGAAACCATATGGCTTGTTTTGGATATGTATGATATTGATGACGCAATTCGCTTTTATAATGATATGAACAGTAAATTACCGGACCACTATCTCGAGGTATGGAAGTACGAATGTACAGAGGATAATTTGATGCGTCTGCAATCAAATCAGACAGAGTTAAACATAGAATTTCGTATAAAAAAAGATACGGATGTTCAGGCAATCAAAGATTATGTGGAAGATTCCTATGCTCTGGATGAGATTATTGAGGAAGAAATTTTATCGTTTAAAATGAGTGAAGATACAGAAAATAGCGAGAGCGTTAATATGGTTTTGCACGATATATTAGAAGAACCGTATACGGAAGAGAATTACAATATCTTTTATACGAAAATATCCGAATATCAACAATAAAATAAGCAAATTAATTTGCATAATAATATAACCTCGGGGAATGTAAAAGTCCCCGAGGTTTTTGTGAAATAATATAGTTATTTTTATTTCTCTTTCTCTAAGAAATTATAAACCAAAGCTGCAAGTGCTGCACCGATGAAAGGACCTACGATGAACACCCATACGCAAGCGATGGGAGCTGTATTTCCTGCGATTGCTGCAACGATAGCGGGTCCAAGGCTTCTTGCAGGGTTAACAGATGTACCTGTTAAGCCAATGCCAAGAATATGTACCAGAACAAGTGTCAAACCGATGATTAAGCCACCGAATGAACCATGACCTGCCTTCTTGCTTGTAACACCTAAAATAGTCATTACGAAGATAAAAGTCAAAACAACTTCTACCAATAAACCTGCAACGATGCTGCCGTTTACGCCGGCAAGACCGTTTGAACCGAAACCGCCGGTCATATCGGTTACACCGCCGAGACCGAAGATTGCTGCAAGGATTCCTGCGCCTGCCAATGCACCGAGGCACTGTGCAACTACGTATCCAAAGAATTCCTTCACAGTCATTCCTTTACTCATCAAAACACCCAATGAAACAGCGGGGTTGATGTGGCAACCTGAAATATTACCTACGCAATATGCCATACCAACAATTACAAGACCGAATGCCAATGCGGTTAAAATATAACCACAGCCCTGAGCTGCATTACAACCCACCAACATTGCAGTACCGCAACCTAAAGTTACAAGAACCGCTGTGCCGATAAATTCGGCAATAAGTTTTTTCATAAAAGAAACCTCCTTGTTTTTTATAAAGAAAAATCACTGTAAAAAATATCGGACAAATTGACAAAATTCTTTAGCGGAGGACCGAGGATAAAACAATTATATTTTTTACAATTTTATAAAAATTACGGTGTGTACAACGGATACGACAAATGAAAAAATATTACTTGCATATTCTCATAAATGTAATAAAATATAATTGATGGGTGATAAAAATTCTGACAATAAAAGACAAAAGAATACAGGAGCCAACAAACCGCAGCCTTTTTTGAAAGCATTGGTTAGTATGATAGGATACGGTGGTTATGCGGCAATTAATGCAGTAAGATTTCCCTATTTTACAATCAAGAAGAAGGCAATGAGGAATCGTGAAATTAATGCCTCCAAGGAATTAGCTTTTCCTTTAAACGGGCAGAGTACGGGGGTTCTTAAAGATATGCGAATCGGAAGCCGTAGTTTTGCAGGCAGCGGATGCGGTGCGATTGCAACGTTTAATGCGTTGAGTATGGCCGGCATGAAGCCCGATATGGTTGATATTGTGGATTTTTATGAGCGCAAGGGGCTGGTTTGTAATGCAGCGCTTGGGGTAAATCCTGCGGCGGTAAAGAACTATCTTGCCAAGAAAGGATTGACATGGAAATGCTACAAAGGCAAACAGGATTGGGACGCATGCCTTGGAGATAGTCAGGCGGCAATTATGTTGTATTTTTGGGTGAGCCCCAAAGGAATGGGTGCCCATTATGTATCTATGGAGAAGTGTCCGAAGGGTATACGGGTGTATAATGTATACGGCAATCGCGACACTGCATACGAATTTGAAGATATACAAGCATTTTTGGAAAGCGGCAATTATAAGAAAGTCGTATCCATGTTTGTTATCGATAGAGATGTACAATAAGACTACTTTATAAAAAACAGGAGGGTTACTATTATGGGTAAATTCGTAGTCAAAGAAACAAACACAGGTATTAAATTTGATTTAAAAGCAGGAAACGGCGAAGTAATCGCTACTTCAGAAGTTTATGCTTCTAAGGCAGCTTGCCTAAAGGGTATCGCAAGTGTTCAGAAGAACGCTCCCGTTGCAGGAATCGAAGATCAGACAGAAGCAGGTTATGCAGCTGTTAAGAATCCTAAGTTTGAAGTATATACAGACAAGAAGGGCGAAACACGTTTCCGTCTGAAAGCTACAAACGGACAGATCATTGCTACCGGCGAAGGCTACACAACTAAGGCAGCTTGCTTAAAGGGTATTGAAAGCGTTAAGAAGAACGCAGTTGATGCAAAAGTAGAATAAGAGTGAATGTTAAGGGCCGTCCGTGAAGTCGCGGACGGCTCAATTTTTAGAACGGTGAAAATAGTGGACGCAAAGAAAACGACTGTAAAACAAAGGGATATTGCAGTAGAGATTTTACGAATTGTAGGGTGCCTGCTTGTGGTAGGAACTCATACAAAGTTGGATCTCTACGTGAATGGACAGCCTGATTTCAGCAGGGTGTTTATTTATGCTGTCCTGGCGGATGGCGTGAATATATTCTGGATGATTCTCGGATTCTTTTGTTTTAATTCTAAGCTGACATATATACAACAGTTAAAGCAGATGGTTCTAAGAATATTGTTACCGATGGTGCTATTTTCGGCGTTTTGTTTCTATTTCGGTGGCTGGCTGATTCGCGGAGAGACGCTCTTGCAAAGCATGACACATACAGGTACCGAGTATTTGCAACTTTTGACGAACGGACTTTTGCGCTGGAGGCCGGCAATTGATTATACGGGGCACTTGTGGTTTATGCTTACGTATGCCTTAATTATCGTGTTAATGCCTGCATTAAAATGGCTGAACCGTATAATTGGGACGAAGCGTAAAGTTAAAATCATTATTGCAACCTGTATTTTGGTGATTTTTGCAGTAAATGATGTTTTGCTGAATGGTTTTTGCCATTTTTCTTATTACGGAATCGGTGCATTGATTCCGGCTGTGTGTCTGGTTTTTCTTGGAAGGTTTTTATACGAAGAAAAGGCGCGAGTAAACCGAGATTGGAAGTGGGGAAGTGCCGGGGTTGTGCTTTTTATAGCAGGGAATGTATTACGTACTGTTCTTCAATACCGGTGTTTTATGATGCCGGACGCACCCTCGCATTTGTTGCAGTGGTATACCGCTTTCGGTATTTTATCAGCAGTTGGAATCTTCCTTGCAGTATATGGCTTGGGAGGATATTTCAAGTTTGGTGCGAAGGCGAACAAATTGATTTGCCATTTAGGGAAATTGACAATGTATGTATATATATTGCATAGCCTCGTATTGATGTTCTTTTATCAAAAAGGTGTTAATTTAAGAATCCAGTCTATCCTGGGCATCCGCTGGTATGATGAATATCTGTATCTGTTGCTCTTTGGCGGCGGGGTCGGCCTGGTGACGTTGGTAATTGGTGAAACGATTTTTTGGACGCAGAAATTAGTTGTGAAAATTGTGAAAACCACTAAAACAAATAATGACAACTGATGTAATGTCATATATAATATAAATACTATTTTATTTTACAAAAAGGAGGAATTATTATGCCCGAATTATTATGGATACCTGCGGTGATTGTCGTAGCCGTGGTATTACTTGTTGTTTTATTCCTTTTAGGCTATGTGAAGGCTCCGCCCGATATGGCCTACATTATTTCAGGTCTTAAGAAAAGACCCCGTTATGCAATCGGTAAAGCTACTGTGCGCATTCCTTTCTTTGAAAGATTGGATAAGTTGAATTTGCGTTTGATTCCCATCGATGTAAAGACCAGCAATGCAGTACCTACCGCTGACTACATCAACATCAACGTAGATGCTACCGTTAACGTAAAAATCAGCAATGAGCCGGATAAACTCCAGCTTGCTGCAGAGAACTTCTTAAATAAACCCACTGAGTACATAGCAAACGTTGCAAGAGAAGTTTTGGAAGGTAACGTGCGTGAAATCGTAGGTAAGATGAAGTTGGAAGAAATGGTTTCCGACCGTCAGAAGTTCGCTAACCTTGTAAAAGAAAATGCAGAGCCCGACCTTGCGGCTATGGGTCTTGATATTATCAGCTTCAACGTTCAGAATTTCGTGGACGGCAATGAAGTAATCGAGAACCTCGGTATTGATAATATCGTTAAAATTAAAAAGGCAGCAGCCATTGCACGTGCAGAAAGTGAAAGAGACATTAAGGTTGCGCAGGCAGCAGCTGATAAAGAATCTAACGATGCTAAGGTTGCGGCTGAAACTGAAATCGCTAAGAAGCAGACTGAACTTGCCATTAAGAAATCCGAACTCCAGATGGATGCGGATACCAAGAAGGCTATGGCGGATGCTGCTTATGATATCCAGAAGGAAGAGCAGCGTAAGTCAATCGAAATTTCAACCGCTAATGCTGATATCGCACGTCAGGAACGTGAGATTGAATTAAAGCAGAAGGAAGTTGCTGTTAAGGAACAGGCTTTGGAGGCGGAAGTTAAGAAGCAGGCGGAAGCTGATAAGTATGCGGCACAGCAGAAAGCGGATGCACAGCTTTACCAGCGTCAGAAAGAAGCGGAAGCAAAGCAGTTCGAGGCACAGCGTGAAGCGGAAGCGCGTAAGGCACAGGCAGAAGCAGATCGTTTTGCAAGAGAACAGGAAGCGGAAGGTATCCGTGCTGTGGGTGAAGCGGAAGCGGCAGCAATTGCTGCAAAGGGTCTTGCGGAAGCGGAAGCTATGGAAAAGAAAGCAGAAGCTTATGCGAAGTACAACAAGGCAGCTGTGGCTGAAATGATGATTAAGGTATTGCCTGAAATTGCTGAGAAAGTTGCCCAGCCTCTTGGCCAGATTGATAAGATTACCATCATCGGCGGCGGTGAAGGCGGCAGCAATGGCGTAGACCAGGTTGCAGGTAACGTCCCCGTTGTTATGGCTAAGGTTTTTGAAAGCATGAAGGAAGCTACCGGCATCGATTTGGCTAACATCATTAATGCTGAATCTTACGATGCTAAGGTTAACAGAAATGTTAACTTAACAGGTCTTGAAGACATTAATTTGGTCGTGAAAGACAATAAGACAGTAAATACTGATACAACTTCAATACAGTAATATGGAGTAATTGATTTGTGATGAAGTGATGAAACGGAAGCACTGTTTGAGACTATCTTAAACAGTGCTTCTTTGACCTTGAATGTAACTGTATAAACAGATAACATATAGATGATAATTAAGCTGATGCGGATAAAAGGGAAACGGAATTTTATGAGAAATAATACAAGAATAAAGAAATACGGTTTGATAGCAGCAATACTTTTATGTGTTGCATTTGTATGTTCCGGCTGTGAGAAAGAAACCGGGATAGAGAGTGAGGTTATACCATTAGAGTCCCTGACAGACAACATTAAGACGGTTGCTGCCGGCAGGGAATTAGTTGCTGAGACTTCTGAAGAGGAGGTTACACAAGAGCCTGCAGAGGAAGTGACTACCGAAGAAACCGGCAGCGAAGAGATTGCTAAAGAGCCTGAAGAAGAGACAACAGAAGAGAGTGAAGAATTTACGGAAGAAATTGTTGATTTAAGGAAAGACCCGCCTGTTTTTACGGTGACGGATGAGGAACGGACCTTTTATAAAACATGGTTGGATGGCAATATTTCGAATCTGGTAAATAATATACAAGAAGCGCAATACGGCTTTTATGATGTGGATTATGACGGCGTGGCAGAACTGATTGTAAGAGAGCCGATGTATACCTATGTGTTAAAAAAGCAGAATGACAGTGTTGTTCTTATGTGCGATACAACGCAGTATATGACCCTTTTGCCCAATGGAATGCTAATGCGGTTTGAGTTTGGCGTAGGAAAGGATTCTTATGAATTTTATGAAGTAAAAGACGGAAAGTATGAGTTGTTGTATACGCTTGAAAGAGAAGATAAAGTCCCGGCAGAAAAATCCTATGACGGTGTTTTCGGAACGGAAGGCGATGGATTTATCATCAATGGAATCAATGCCGATTTGGTTAAGTGGAACGATGCTATATGGAGATGGTTACCGGAGTATACTGAAAGGATAGAGTCGGAGGATTCAGAGTATTACGGATTAAGGTATTATTGCTTTGCAGAGGTTTCTTATACGAGCTATACAAAGGAGAAAACGGTGCTGTCGTATGCAATGCCGGAGGATGCGTATCAGGCGTTTTTAAAAGGAGAGTGCGGTGCGTATTTTGCGGATAAATATGCTGATTGCGCTTCATATGCAACCTTGCCCAAAGAGGAAGGCCGTTGTATGTATTTGTATGATATTGTAAACTATATTATAAATTCCGAAAGCGGTTCCTATGAAGGATATGATGTTTCCTGGTCCTATATTGATTGCGGAAGGGACGGGCGCAAGGAGCTTTTATTAAGGATTGATAATATAGATAGAGATCATTTCGCTACCTATGTGCTGATACAATATAGGGATAATCAATTGTATATGTGCTATTCCGTAGATGAGTGGTCGCGCAGTCGTTGGGCAATTGATCAATATGGTTGTATTTCGTCAGATGGTTCCGGCGGTGCCGGATATCACGTAGGTGAACAGTGCGTACTGGATGCTTCCTGTGAATTACAGGTTGTATACAGCTGGCAGGTGGTCCATCCCGGATGGAACTTATATGGTGATGATGAAATGCTGGACCGTATCTATGAAGTAGAAGGGGAATGGGTAAGTGCATATCGCGAGGCAGGGAACTCATATAGTACAGAAAGTTTTGGTGTCCTGGTACGTGAACGGTTTGTAATAGGGGATAAAATTTATTATTACTTTGCTGTGCCGGAGAAATATGTGGACGAAATGACTTCTCAACAAAAGGAGAATTTAGAAAGCCTGAAGGCAGCCTGGGCTGAAGCCGGAGTAGTTTTGAATACGGCAGAAGAAGTGGATGCTGCAATGGAAGCAAGGGCTGACGAACTTGGAACCTTACATTGCGACGGACAGCCGGTGGAAGATTTTACGAACCTGGAATGTGAGTATTATGCGGAGTAATATGATTTGGTAGAAATGTAATAGTAAAAGTATAAAAGCATAAGAGTATAGATGCAAAAGCAATAGTATAAAAGTAAAAAATAAAAGTATAAACAAGACAGCAAGTGCCGACCATGGATTTCCGTGGCCGGCACTTTGTGTATATTTGTATTATTTAATTAATCTGCTTCTTGCTTATCCCAGCATATCCAGAATCTTCTGTTTCGGTGTCACGCCGGTTATGCGGTTTGCGACTTCACCATTCTTAATCACAACTAAAGTGGGAACACTCATCACCTGATATTTGGTAGCAAGTTCCGGCTGTTCGTCGATGTTTACCTTGCCTACTTTAAAGTCGGTTGCTTCTTCAGCAATCTCGTCAATTACAGGCCCTAACATACGGCAGGGGCCACACCAGTCTGCATAAAAATCAATCAAAACCGGTAATGTACTGTTTAATACTTCGGTTTCAAAGTTGTCTCTTGTAAGTTTCAAAAGTGCCATATCAGTACCTCCTTTTATAAATTGCCCGAAGGCATTTTTACAGTTTTTTCTTTAGTATTTCCCAAAGAAATTTATTTTATGAATGATGTTTTCAATAGTTACAATAATATTATATCATCAAAAAAAACTAATGAGAAGAGGCTGTTTGGCGAATAAGCGGATAAAAAAAGTACATTCTAATATTGGAAGTGAGAGACTAATTAAAAGGATATATACGGATGAAAATAACGCAAGGTAATGTAATTTATTGACATTCATAAAAGGAGATATTTATGTTAAAAGAAGCAACGGATATACAGGAACAAATCAAGACTGACTACGAGCATTTGCACGCCTGCCCTGAGGTTGGATTTGAGTTGACAAAGACGCGGGCTTATGTCAAAAAGAGGCTGCTTGAGATGGGGTATCAGCCTATGGATTGCGGTAAGTCTGGAATTGTGGCAATCGCAGGCAATGCTGATACGGGCAAGTCTTTTCTGCTTCGGGCGGATATGGATGCATTGCACATCAAAGAAGAGGCAGACGTGTCGTTTCGCAGTACCAACGGCAATATGCATGCCTGCGGCCACGACGCCCATACGGCTATGCTTCTTGGTGCAGCCAAAATCATCAAGTATCACGAGCAGGAACTTGGCGGTTTAGTGAAGTTTATGTTCCAACCGGCGGAAGAAATTCTGGAAGGAGCAAGGGATATGATTGCGAAAGGGGTGCTGGGACAACCTAAGGTTGACGGTGCTATGATGGTTCACGTGATGACAGGCGTTCCTTTAAAAACAGGTACAATCATTGTGTCGGCGCCGGGCGTCAGTGCACCGGCAGCAGACTTTTTTGAAATAAAGATAAAAGGGAAAGGATGCCACGGTTCCATGCCCCATATGGGAGTGGACCCGCTAACAGCGGCAGCGCATATCATTATTGCCTTGCAGGAAATTCAGGCAAGGGAGATGAGTGTTTTCAATAAGGGCGCATTGACTATTGGTGCACTAGAGGGCGCTGATGTGGCGAATGCAATACCGGATGCTGTCATTTTAAAAGGCTCTATGCGTGCTTTTGATGAGGACGTCCGTAATCATATGAAGAAACGTTTGACAGAAATAGCCGAGAATGTTGCGAGAGCTTTTCGCGCAGAGGCGGTAGTGACTTATACAGGCGGTGCGCCTACTCTTGTGAATGATAGGGAATTATCAGAGAAAACCGGCATCTGGTTAAAAGAAACATTAGGGGAAGATATGGTAATCCGCAGTCAGGATATGCCCGGGCAGAGTGGTGGCGGTTCCGAGGACTTTGCATATGTATCCCATGAAGTGCCTACCATCATGGTGGCGTTGGCAGCAGGTGATTCAAGGGACGGATATGAACACCCGTTACATCACCCGCAGATGCGGTTGGATACTAAGGCTTTTGTCTATGGCGTGGCTGCGTTAGCAGAAGTTGCCATGCGGCATGTGAAGGTGTAAAATTCCGGGGGTTCTTCAAATTATGACAATTACTGCGCAAATATTTTTATTGCACAAAGAACCGTTTGAATACGTCAGCACTTAATGAGCAAGGATATTTCCTTGCGAATTTAGTACTGTTACGTAGTCAACCGAGCGAGAGCGTGTTCTGGTGGAATATAAAATAATTTGCGCAGTTTTACATTGTATACAAAAC
>JAGAQZ010000029.1 GCA_017622505.1 Lachnospiraceae bacterium | reverse complement strand
TTCCAAATATGATTGGAACGTCTATGAGAGTGGCTTACATTATTTCCGAAATGAACGCCCTTATCACAAATTGCACATTTTGCCATGATTGCACCTCCTCAGCATAAATTGAGTTCACTGACTCGCAACATTGATATATTATCAAAACTTTATCAAGAATGCAAGAAAAATTTTTAAATATTTTTAAATTATGTAAATAAAAGCCTTTTTTTATTTTTTTATCGTTTATATTCTTTGATTTTTTCTGCAAAATAAGTATCGGACAAATATATATTTTTAAAAAGAGAAGAAATACTCTTCTGTTCTATAAATTCTTCTGTTTTATAATTCCTGTCTTTGCATAAAATACAATTGTTTGTTTCATTTAAATGTGTAATCAAGAGATTTATATCCGAATCAGACATATCATATTGATTCAAATATGCAATATCTTCTTGGATCGCCTCAATAAATTCTTCCGCGTTACCATGTGCTGCATATCGCAACTTCCCCTGCCATGGATTCTCTTTATTTGTAGCGTCTTCATTGATAATATCAAGCGCTTCCCTGCTTCTTTCATAAGGAAGCGGGCCAGCACCATGCCGGGTAATATAACTTCTTGTTACATAAAGTACCTCTTTTAATTCAAAACCATATCGTTTTAAAAAAGAACACGGACCTGACAAACCTGTTTTTGATGCAGTTACGTGCGGCGCAAATCGTTGATTGTCACAATCTAATAACAACCCTTGTCCGTTCTCAAAAATAACCGTATCGTAATTATGAAGAAAGGTTTTTGTATCCTTCACAAGCTCGATTTGCTTTATCTGCTTCAATACAATTTCTGCAAAAGTTTCCAACATTGTATTATCTTGAAGCATTTCCCCGTATTGGCCCATTGTTGCATATAAAAGTCCCAATTTCTCCATTCGTTTAGGGATATATTGTTCACGAATTTCTTGTAAACGAGAAAGAAAACGCTTTTGGTCCCAAACTTTTAATTCCTGCAAAGAAATGCCAAACCCGCTTTCGCACCTGCATTTTGCCTCGTATATACCCATACCGCAACTTCCGTGTCTCGCGTCTCCTCTGGCGTTTTCTACAGCCATATTCAGAAATATGTCATCAATTATTGTAAAACAAGTTTCCGGTTGTGCAAAAATTGCAGGCATAAATCCGCTTACTTCAGCAAATGCAGTCATTTCTTCCTCTAATTTATATAAATCCGGATAAAAGGTATCTGCCCAAAAAGTATCCGCCCCTCGAAAAGAACCTGATGATAACTCCTGAAACACAAAACGTTTTCCGGGTATTTCTACGGTATGACCCGACTGCGCACCACCATTGTGACGAATTACTAAAGTTTTATTTCTACAGCGGTAAGAAATATAATCCACAGCCATGCCTTTTCCTTCATCGCCAAAATTTTTGCCGATTACCGCATAAAAGTTTGGTTTTTTCAAAAGAACAGTCCTTTCTTTTTATTTTTTATAACCAAATGTTTAATTGCATTTCTTACAATAGGCTGCGACATTTCAGACCATTGCGAAATAACTTTTTCTTCCTCTTTTCCGTTTACTAACTGCATAACGGTAATGATAATTTCCGGCAATGCGCTGATTGCAGACTTTGGAATGCAAAGAATTCTGCCGGGAATAATTTTGTTGAATTCTTTAGGAAGAGTTTCTGCTCTGCCGTGAATATGAATATGGAATAATTCAAAACGTTCACTTGCCATTTTTGCAAGTTCTGCGGACGAAACATCTTTGTTAACATCATCAAATATTCTATAAATATCCTGTCCAAACAATTTTTCATGACAGTCAGCATCACCAATTGTAAATAAAAAGCCTTTTTTACCACGTTTTTCGAACGCATCTGTATGTACGTGTTTTGCTGCAAAATACCATAAAAGTTGATAATCTTCCGGAAAATCTCCACCTGCACCTTCCAACCAGAGACTTAATAACTGTTCTGCAATTCGAATATCGGATTCAAACTGCGTTACCTGCAACGGAGCAGAATCTGAAACATCACCTATTGCAGCAAACAGCATCTGCGGATCCTGTACAGGATTTGTGGAATATATTTTCATCATGGTTTCATTCAAGCCGTTTTTTGCAATTTCTGCGGAAAGATAACCCATGGAACCGGTCACGTCCAAACCAATCATAATGGGTGTAGAATTCGGATGGTCTTCCGAATCTCTTGCTTCTCTGACGTTAATAAACTTCGGATTAAAACGTTCCTCCATCTTTTTCGTTTTAAAAATCTGATCCGCTGTAGATGTTGCGGTGATTTTTGAACTGTTTTTAAGTTTTGCCCAATCGGAACTTGTATAACTACCTCTACCCATAATTTTATCCTCTCTGTTTTATAATGAAAACTTTGTAAAATGTCGTCCGCCCAATTCTTTTTCAATGACATTGTCCCATGCAGCAAAATCTTCAAAAGCATTTAAAGCAGGTTGTTTTTGAAGAAAATGAATCAAAGGCTTCGGGGCATCTCCGTAATCTTTGCCAAGTAACGCGCTTGCAGTCTGCCTTATATCATATAAATCGCGAACATTACCCCTTATATGCGTTTTTACATCATGCCAATTTCCGAACAATGCAGCCTCATGCGTTATAGGATTTATAAATACGGCATCCGGTGTGATTCCGCCATGTACAATATTGTTAAATTCCAGAAGACAAGCAATATTCTCTAATCTCGAAATTATCCATTCTACATGTTTTGCCGGCAAATCACCGAACATGGAAACAGGATGCACATTCTCTTCTTTGGCAAAAACAAGCATAACACTTCCGTCTTTTAAATCATATCGCCCGGAAAGAATCGGCAAGCATTTCTCCAAGCTTTTCATATCTGCCTGTGGAGTTGCAACACTCATAAAAGAATCAATCGCTTTCTGCGCAAGCATCTTTTTAGCAGATGGATATATGTATATAACATTCTTTCTGGTAGCATACATCTGAATATCGTTTTCAGTGCTTTTATATATGTATTCCAAATTAATAGGCATATCATCAACGGTTATAAATTCGATTGTTTCGGCACTGCACCATAACTGATTTAATCCTTGCATCGCCTTTTCTTCTTCGGCAGATGCGCTTAAATATTCCAGCATACAGCGTCGGAATTCTTTATACTCCGTCAATTCTTTATCCGTAAAAAAATTAGAAGAGCCACAATACGGGCACTTTAAATCACCGATACGACTAACTGCCATTTCTCCATTACAATTTTTACATTTAAAACTAAGCATATGAATTTCCTCATAAGATAATGAAAATATCGCCTACCCCTTTTATTGGGCAGACGATATATTTGGTTAACTATTTTACCATATTTTACGGTCAATCCCCAAATCGTGCTTTAAAACCTCATATTCGCGATTGATTTGCTGAAGTGTATCATTATCACCGCTTAAATTATCCGGGTGGAAAATCTTAATCAAATCCTTATAGCGTTTCTTTAAAGCAAGCTGATTCGTAATACCCTTAAAGAAAATGCCCTGACGATATTCCAAAGGTCTGGTTCTGGGCGCGCTGTTTCTGGCGTCTTCACGCATGCGTTGAAACTGTTTCTTCTCGGTTTCCAGCTTCTGCCTGTCCAAATCCAACTGACGAAAAGACTGTTCCAGCACTCTTTGCTTCTTTTCGAAGAAAATCGTATCCTCTTCCAGCCGTTTGCGCTGTTCCTGAAGCTCTTTCTTAATCTCTCTGGCTTCCTGATTTAACGCCTTGCGTTCGTTTTCAATTTCTTTTCTGGTCTCTTCCAGTTTTTTTCTTTCGATGCCGAGCTGGTCATACATTTCCTCCAGCTCTGACTTATCCGTCTTAATACGGACGTTTTCACGAAACAACTGGACTTTGTATTGCTCTAATTCTTCCGGCGAAGAGGCATCTCTTAAGATACTGATAAAATTATCCATAGATTATCCCCGATCACTCTACGTTTCCTCTAATCGTAGCAATATAAATGATATCCAAGTACCAACAAAAGGGCTATAATAATACACCCGATAAATTTATTTGTTATAAATAACATCAGTAACATTCCTATTGACATAGCAAGTAAGAATGCGCCAATTTTTCTTCTCATAATCCGGCCACATAAATTCTTTGTACCAATATATGCAAACCGGGAAGATTTTAGGCCTGTTTTTCTTCGATTGCATCAGGAAATGCTGCTTTTTTCACTTCATCTTCTTTAATTTCGGCAGCCTTGGTTCCTCTTTCCTGGAATCTGTCGACCAAATCGGGAATCATATCCAAAATCTTGGTTACGCTGTCCTGATTCTTGATATTAACAAGCTTGGAATGGCCGTTGCTGATTACCAAAATTGCACTGGGAGTCATTTTACCGTTCAACGCACCTGCACCGCCCTTGTTCTTGTCACCGTTCAAACAACCTGCCTGAACACCGAAAGATACATCTACCAAGGGAACAATGATGGTATCGCCGATTGCTGTAGCATCTCCTACAACTGTCTTAGTGGATAAAAATCCGTCCATACCCTTCATTAATGATTCTACAACATTGTTAAAATTACTTTCTGTCACGTCTCTTAACCTCCCGCCTTACTAATCTGATTAATTTTCTGATATTTCTGTCCGCAAACAAAGTCCATCCGGCCCACATCATTCTGAAAATCTGAAATCTGCCGGTGAGCTTTGCATCTAAATTAAGTACCTTATTCTCCATATCCGGCGTAAACTTAATATGATTGCCGTAAAACGGATAAATCATACAATAATATCCATACACCTTCATTGTTGACGCCGGATCCCCGGAACCAAACTCGATATTTGCCTTCAAGCGCCTCGGCATCATATGTTTAATAAGTTTCTTTCCTACTTTCCAAAGCTTCTTTATTGCCGGCTGAATGCATGGATGCTGAATTAATTTGTAATAATATTTGGCTTCTTTGTATTTCTTCTTAGCCTTCTTAATGAAGTCATCAATTGAGCCCTTAATATTATAACACTTATCACGACATTTTAAAATAAGTTCTTGGATTTTTCGTATAAAAGCTTTGATTTTCTTGCCCAAAGGCAATTTGTCAAAGGCATCCTCTTCAGAAGTATCTGCTAATCGTTCTTCAATTTCGCGGTCGATATCTTCTTCCGATAACATTTCGCTGTCTTCAAAACTGTCATCAAAGAACTCATTCTCGCTGACATAGTTATCTTCAAGTTCAGAATCTGCTGTTTGTTCTGCGGCTTCGTTATCCGCTGTGTTTTTTGAATTCACAGCATTTTCGATGCCTTCTGAATTCCCGGTATTTGCAACCTCACTTCCGACATCGGAAGATATTTCAGCATCATTTCCGACATCGGTCAAATCTTCACCTTCCTCGTCTCCAAGAAAATCTTCTTCCGATTCCGCAGTCTCTTTCTTTTCCGTCGGATACAATTGCACTTTATAAACCGGAATGCCGATGACTCTTATTACAAGTTTCGCCTCACCATCATATGTGACTGTTGCGGTCAATAATCCAAGCAACCATAAAATACGTGCCGACGCATTAAAAACCTCCGCATCTTTATGCGCCTTAACCCGATAAGAAAAGGGCCATAAGAAGATTAACAGCATCAATAACATGCACAGGCCAATCAGTGAAAGCAAGACGATTCCGATGATTTTTAAAATAAGCAATACCACACTCACCTTACTCTTCACCTTCCTGTTTTATTTCCACCACCGTAATATCATATCTTTTAAAATAAGCCTTCTTATAATGCTCCATTTTATCTTTCAAATAGGATTTCACATCTGCCCCGCCTGTATTGGCGTAAGTTTCTTCGATGATATGAATTACGATACTCTTTGCATTGTCCGCATTCTTTGCAAGACCGATAATCAAGGGGTAATTCTTAGTTTCCTTGTAATACTTCTGTTTAAAAGCCTTGCAATCAAAGTATTCCACCCTGCCGCTGATTTTAGACAAAGTAATTACATAAATTCCGGAAGGATATTTCTCTGCGCGGAATTTGCGCCGTATGCTGTTGAAATTTTCAGACGTATGCTCGTCCAAATACAGTTGCCTGCAAAACATACAAATCCTCCCTTCTACGTAAAAAGGAAAGCCCAGCCTCTAACCGGTAACTTTCCTCTTGAAAATCGTACTTTAATAGTATTTCTTGCTGCCCCAGAGATTCTGTTTCTTCAAAGAAAGGTAATCGCTGTATGCCTTCTCCAGAATCTGTCTCTCGTTAGGGAACTTCAGCAAATGATACGCCTCATGATACTTATAAAAGCCCGAATCCACAAAAAATTCCTCGCGCTGCGGTTTACTGTAATAGCTGTCTGCCATCATTAAATACCAATGTACTTCTTTGTCTACAACTTCTTCCGGTGTTGTAAAAGAATACTCACTCTTGCCAACGTACTTTATAATGGACGCCTTGGCTCCGGATTCCTCCAGCACTTCTCTCAGTGCCGTATCTTTAAATTCTTCGCCTTCTTCTACAGTTCCTTTAGGCAAAACCCAACCCTCGTAACGATTTCGATAATTCTTGTACAAAAGCAAAATTTTACCGCGAAATATAACCACACCGCCACAGCTCACTGCTTCACTCATAATGCAATTCCTCCTGTTGGTGTGAACGTAAAAAACTAATAAAAAGTATATCCTATTTCACGGGATTATGCAAGTATTAACGAACCTCATCTATATTTACAAAATATTCCTTGGGTTTCTGGGGATTAAAGTATATTGCAATCTCCTGACCTGGCTCAATTTTACCAAATAAATCCTCTTTTACCTTATAACTTGCGTATCGGTAAATTACCTGCTTCTCTTCTTTTACAATGTCGCAAACTACCCAGAAAACGTCTTTGGCGTATTTATAATCGATATAATCGATGTCTTTTACCGTAGCCCAGACGCGGTTCTCTTCCACGCACCAGTCAGCCACATTTTTTACACTTTCATAGGTGTAAATATTGTTCATTCTTTTATGATACTTAATCATACTTCTGCATAAAAAGAACAAGGGTAGACCAAGTACAAGGAGAACAGGAATTCCATAAATACATGCAATTGCGATTACGGTACCAATATCCATTTTACCGGCATTATGGTAATTTATTCCTGCCTGTACTCCTAAAACAACACAGCCCAACATAGATACAAATAAAACTGATAAAATAATTAACGCAATCCATTCAATCGTTTTACTTGTTGTTGACTTCTGATATAGGGCATTATTGCATTTGATAATACGCATATTGGTAAAATCATCTGTTTCAATATGGCCGTTGATTGTTAATTCTTCATTTCGGTCGATAATTTTTGATTCTTCATTCTGATTCATGGAAGCCCCCTTATCTTTTTCGATATTAAAAGGCTCTTGTTCTTTGTTTTCTGCTTCGGTTGGATTTTTTAAGAATTTTCTATATTTTATTATTCTTCTGCCAACGATAAAGGAAGGAATGCCAAAAAGCAAAAGTGACGGTGAACTCATTACACACCAAGCCCAATGCCAGCCTGCGCCATATTCATTTCCTTCAATATAGTCCGAAAGTCCCAAAAAGAAAAATGATAAAAACCCCCATAGAAAAAACAAAAATAAAATCAACAATAAAGCAAGCGTTATGTAGTCAATTGCTGTCACTTTCGATACTTGTGCTCTTTTTTTATTATGCTCATTCGTACGTGCATTGACGGCATCCATGATGTTATCGTAATCCTTCTGAGTGTCATTCGTTTTGTTTGAACTATGCATATCGTTTGTGTCATTCACATCTTTCATACACCACATTCTCCTTTTACAACTACATAATTTCATTCAAATTCACATAATAATCATCAGGGTCATCATAATTTATATAAACAGCCACCTGATTTCCGGGCGCCATTCTTGCGAATAAATCCTCATATACTTTATTGCTTGTATAACGGTAAATGGTATTCTCTGCCTGATTTACCACTTCGCAAACAACCCAATGTGCATAATTA
The DNA here is from genome assembly GCA_017622505.1 of Lachnospiraceae bacterium. Classification (GTDB taxonomy): domain Bacteria; phylum Bacillota; class Clostridia; order Lachnospirales; family Lachnospiraceae; genus UBA3766. The sequence goes on along the minus strand of JAGAQZ010000029.1, from coordinate 16,274 downwards.
CCGTTTATTACGGTGTTGTAATCTACTTCTATTACTTTGATTGTTGCCCAGATGCATTCGCCGGTGTGTTCTAATTTACTGTTCCGGCGTCCAAATCGTCTTACAAGTATTGGAAAAAGTAAAGGAAATGCAGACGCACCCATAAAAAAGCACCCAACAATTTTTATTGTAAATGGATCATCGCACATTTCCGGATTTGTCCACGCAACAATAAATGCAACCAAACCGACAATAAAGAAAACAGCGGAAAACAATAATTTAGTTACCTTTTTTATAAGTTCCATACTATTATTGAACATTCTTCAGCACCTCTTCGTTTTCCTTACGTTTTTTCTCAAATACTGCGCCTTCCAAATCCATATAAAATTTGGTCGGATCAATTTTATGGACATAAATAGGCATCAAATCACCTTCTTTTAACCACTCTATTTCTTCCGTATATAAAGTATCTGAACAATATGTATGCATAAATCCTTTCTTATGATTCGGATTAATCACTTCAATCTTATACCCGGGGATTTCGTTCATATAAGAATTTGTAAAGATAATATTAGAAATCGGCAATTTAGCGTAATAACCTTTTTGTAATATATCATTATTCTCTTTATTCTTTTTTATGGTTGCAACAGCAATAGCTCCCGGGATCAAACCGAACGGAGTCATGAATACTCCCGAAAATAAAAGTGCAAAAAATGCTTCTGCATCGCCATCAATCAAAGATACGATTCCGCCGACAATCATTCCAACACCAGAAACAACAAATACCGCACCAAAAAGAAGAAGAACAATTGTACCCAAACCGACATTTTGCCAACTTGTGGTACTTTTGTGCCTTTTTTTCCCGCGTTCTACAATGCGCATACCTGTTGCTTCATCAATTTGTATTTGCGAACATTCATTATTTGTTGGCGTAGATACTGTATTGTCTATATCAAGGGTATTGTCCGCATATTCTGTTGTGTTCATGAAATTATAATCTTCATACATTTTGTGATTTCTCCATTTTATAAAGCAAATTTAAGCTATTTTACAAAAAGGAAGAGATTTCTCTCTTCCTTTTCAACATTTCATATACGAATCGATATCGAAATCCTTGTATAAATATTACATTTTAGCAATTAAGCCTGTAATTTCATCTGCCTCAAAAGGCTTGGTTACGAATTCCGAAGCACCGCTCTTGATTGCTTCTACCATCTTGCTCTGCTGTCCGGCAGCAGTAACCATAATAATCTTTGCATTTGCATTGATCTTCTTAATTTCTTTTAATGCCTCTAAGCCATCCATATTGGGCATTGTGATATCCAATGTTGTAATTTCGGGTGAAAGTTCCCGGAACTTATTTACACCGTCAACACCGTCAACAGCTTCGCCAACTACTTCGTGGCCTGCACTTTCAAGAATTGTTCTTAAAATCTTACGTGATGTTCTTGAATCATCTACAATTAAAATCTTAGCCATCCTTAAAATTCCTCCTAAAAACCAATTGTTTCATCAAATGCTGTAAGCATATTTACAATTTTACCGTTTACACAAACGGGTAATACACAAATCTTGCCTGCTTTGGCTGTGCTTCTTGCATCCTTGTAAGAAGGCGGAAGCATATCCATATTGCAGGTGCCGGAAAGCTTAGTGCTGAACATACCGTTTACACAGTTAATAAATTCACCAACCGCATCCAAAGCGTCCAAATCTACCTGTGCGAAATCTTCCTGTCCGTAAACATCTGCAATTGCCTTTAATGCATCGCCGTCTGCTGCAAAAGAAAGTGTTGCAACGTGATCACCGTTCATATCCTGAAGTGCGAAACGGTCAGCTTCGAAAGCATCCACAACGGCACCCTTTAATACATATGTATCAGAATCAATCAAACGAATCAATGCTCTGACTGCCCCCTGTACCAATTCAGCCTGTAAACCTGCAACTTCTGAAGGTAAGAACAACGGTACGATACGGTCTGCATCACCGCTCTTTAATGCATCAATATCGGTTGCTGTGAATGAATTCTCTTTCTGATATTCAGCCAATGCTGCATCGGCCTGTTCCGGTGTCATATATTTGCAATCATCCAATGCCTGGATAAATGTAAGATAAGCATTTCCCTGTAATCCTAACAATCTGCCAACCTGTTCGTCTGTTAAATACCCCTTTTCAACAGCGATATCACCGTAGCGCTTGTCCATAATTGCCTGTAAGTGATTTACTTCGTCAGCCTGTTCCGGTGTCATAAGCTTCTCAGCTACCGCAATCAAACCTAATTTCACACGCACCTTTTTCTGTTTTTCGATAACTTCATCAAGCTGTGCCTGTGTGATTTTCCCGGTTTCCACTAGATAATTTCCAAATAATCGATTAATCATTTTTACCCTCCCAAAACTTTATTTTATAAAAGTTTTACTAAAAATACACTCTAGTATAAATATACTACACTTTGTCATAAAAAGAAAGAAAAATTATATAAAAATACAAAAATAACACAATTGTAATTACAATTTCTCTATTCAGACATATATTGTTCAAAATATACGTCAAAAAGTCGCTTTGCAATGGGTACAGCATAGTCACCGCCACTTCCGGCGCCTTCTACAATAATGGTAACCGAAACCTTGGGGTCTTCAGCAGGTGCAAAGCCTGTAAACCATGCATGGCTGTCCCCCTTGGAAGTTCCGTATTCTGCAGAACCGGTCTTACCGGCGCTGGTATAATCCGCTGCCGTAAGGAAATCGCCGGTACCGCTTTCCACAACTTCTTTCATAAGTCCCGTAAGATATGATGCTTCCTCTTCTGTCATTAAAGTTGCATAAACTTCAGGCTTATACTCTTTTACCGTAGAACCGGAAACGCTCTCAATTCTTGAAATCACCATAGGCGTCATAACCTTACCTTCGTTGGCAATGGCGCAGGTAATCATGTTCAAATGCATAGGCGTCATAAGGGCTGTACCCTGGCCGATGGAAATCTGAACCATTTCCGCATCTGTTGTATCTGATGATATATTAACAATACTTCTGTTTCCGGAATTAAAAGGCGTGGGCAAATCCTGGCCAAACAATAATTCCGTTAAAGTATCTGCCATAGATGCGCGGTCCAACTTTAAGCCGATATTTGCAAAAGAACAATTGCATGACTTTGCAAAAGAACGTTCCATATCCACACCACCGTGGGACATACCGTGGTAACAGGTGATTTTACGCTCATCATAACGAAGTACACCGCTACACTGATAAGAATAACGGCTGACTTCATCCGGAAATTGACGATAATATTCCAAAGCATCAATAATTTTAAAAGTGGACCCCGGCGGATACTGTCCATGGGTAACACGGTTTAAAAGTACGGAAGAATCATCATCATTAATAATATCCTCCCACTCCGAAGCAATCTGATTCGGGTCAAAATCAGGTTTAGAAACCATGGCAAGCACTCTTCCGGTTTCAACCTCAGTCACAATAATTGCACCCTTAAAAGCACCCAAAGACTTGAAAGCAACTTCCTGCATACGGACATTTAACGTAGAAACAACCGTATCGCCGGTATCTTTGGTATCGTTTAAGTCATTATCCACCTTGTCGGAAATAGATGCGTTCGACTGTAAAAGGCTCATATTGGCTACTTTTTCAATACCCATACCGCCATTGCTGCTGTAGCCTACCACATGGGCAAACTGCACACTGTAAGGATAAACGCGACGTTCATTTTCACCTACTACTTCTGTATACGCAAGAACATCTCCTTGTTCTGTCACAATGGAACCGCGTATGTTCTGCTGTTCCAAAATTTCATCACGTGGATTATAGATGCTGTTAATTGCATCATAGCTGTCTTTTTCCACAAACCAGACAAGATTAACAATCATACCCGCAAAAACAAGCGAAAACAACACCGCTGATATGATTACAGGCACATTTTCTTTTCTTTTTGCTTTTTTATCATTGTCGACTTCTTTTTTTTCGCCTTTCTTCGTAAACTTATCTTTTATGGCAGAAAGCATATTTTTGATTTTATCTAATAAATTATTATTCATCCATGCCCGCCTCTCCATTTAAACGAATAATCCCTTTCATTTCTTCCGGGACATCCATCAAATCTTTTTCATAAAAATCTTCAATATAATCATCTTCATCTACATAATCTTCTTCATGAGACGATACACCGACATATTCCTTCGCAAATTTGTTATCTATGCTGTATGCATCATATGTATCTTCATCATAATCTTCGTTTTCATCGTATTCTTCATCGACATAATCATCTTCATCATACTCGTCTTCATCATATTCATCATCTTCGTACTCATCGTACTCGTCATCGTCATCATAATCATCTTCGTAGTATGCAAATTCTTTGATATAAATACCCTGTACAACGCCAAACATAAGAAGTGTGGCTGTCAACGAACTACCGCCCATACTGATTAGCGGCAAAGTTACACCTGTCAAAGGAATAAAACGGGTTCCGCCGCCGATGGTAAGAATAACCTGTGTTCCCAAAGAAACCGCCAAGCCCGAAAGAATCAGTTTATGGAAAAACTCCTGCACACGGGCAGACATTCTAAACATATGAAGTACAGTTACCAAATAAAGCATAATCAGAAGAATTGAGAATGCTACACCGAATTCTTCCGCAATGGCACTGAAAACAAAGTCTTCATTGACATAAGGAATTGTCTTGGGATCCCCTTGGAATAAGCCCATACCTTCCCAACCGCCGGTACCGATAGCGAATAAAGACTGGGTAATCTGATACCCCGTATTACTCATATCCGTCCAGGGATTTAACCAGTTCTGGACACGGATTTTAACATGCGAAAATACCTGTAATGCAAGATAAAATGCGCCGGCGCCGCCAATTGCGCCCCCAACAAGCGTAAGTACATTGCGGTTTGCAATATAAAGCATAAAAAGATAAATCATACAATAGATTCCGGCACCACCCAAGTCTCTGGAAAGCACAAGAATCAGCACGTGCACCACCGAAAACAATGCACTTGAAACATAGCGGAACGGATCTTTTTTATTCGATAACAACGCCGCAATGAAGAATACAATTACAATTTTAACAAATTCCGAAGGCTGAAAAGACATATCATAAATGGTAAATGCAAGCTTTGAACCATTGGTAATCTCACCTGTAAGCCACACTGCGCCCAAAGCCACAATACCGATTGCACAATACACATAGCCCATCTTCTTAAGCAGGGACGTATGCTTCATAATCCAAGGAATAATCATTGATATACCAAAGGCCACAATCGTAATAATAAACTGTCTTACCGCATTCATAAAAGCAAGACGTCCCAGAATGGTAAAACCAACAAATAAAAGCATCAGTACGTTGTTAAGCATCAATCGACTCACCGAACGATAAATGGTCCGAAATACCAGAATCAAAGCAAAAAGAATAATTTCCTGGAATGCAAAGAAAAAGAAATATCTCGGGTCTTCTGCTCTTACAAACAACGTAATATAACCAACCGCATGAAAAGCAATGGCAAGTAAGGTTTGCAACATATAAAAATGCTTATGCTTTTCCGGATTTTTAAAGAAAAACACAACAATATTCGTTGCAACATACACTGCCATTATGACAACAAATGCATAATTTGAAATTTCAGATATAAAACTTGCCATTTTATTCTCCTACAAGCCCTATTGCACCCCGCGTAAAAAGTGTCCGTTGGTATATGCAAAAGGCACCTCATCTGTTTTATGGTTATTTCTGTAATTATTATAAAAATTAAGCACTTTTCGGGTTTCTTCTGCCGTCTCTATGGTAAATCTTATTTGATAAGACGAAACACCGAAAGAATCCGTTATATTTTTGTGCTTATGAAGCGATGTCGGCACATTATTATAAATCGTATTATAGCACACCTTTTCATCACAGTGTGCACGAAAAGGAATTTTGGCCCCGGTTCGGTCAGTCATCACGCCTACAGTCGTCTCTTTGCATTTTTTACAATTCTTTCCGGTTAAAAAGATACAATTAGCCGTCTGCATCAAAGGCGTACGTCCGTAAAGAATGAATTCCCCACTCTCTGTATTTAAATGACGCAATTCGTCCTTATTTAATTCTACAGGAATTGTATAGCCCTTTATCCGTTGCATAAGCCAATTTACGGAAGAATTATTCATTGCATAAAGATTTAAATCTCCAATGCATTTAAATTCCGGAAAATGCTCCATAATATGCGCCATAGTGTCTGTCTGATTCGCATAAACGCCTTCGCCGAACCCCATTTCTTTCGCTTTTGACAATGCTTTATTAATCCGTTCAAAAATTTCACCGCGTGCAACTGCAGGCAGGCTGAAATATACTTCTTTATCTGCATTTCGACAGTTATTGCAAAGAATCTCTGCATCATCAGCCAGAAGCCAACCGTAAGGCATCACGACACGCTTAATATAATCTGTAGCCAAAACAGCTTGTAACTGCTCTCTTTCTTCCACAAACGCAACATATTCCGCATCAGACCTACTGTTTACTGAAGAAAAATCATCCTTCTTTCGCAAGCAGGCAACTCTATCAGCTTTTACATCAGCCATAATCGCCTTCTGTAATTCTTCCAATGCCTCTCTTCGCAATTCATTGATTGCTTTTACAGGAAGGAAAATATTACCTTCCGTTACCACTTCCATATCTGCTACAGCAAAGTAAGAATCGCCGGTTTTCATCAGTTTTTCTTCAATCGCTTCTTTTGAAAGCGGTGCCTTCATAGCTTCCTGTACTTCAGAACCTGTTACATAAGCGCTGTAAACATTTTTACCGATTGTTATCTCGGCATAAAGCGAACAAGGCTCCCCGATTCGAAAATCAGCACGAAAACTCACCTGTTTCTTAGGCTTGACTAAAATCAAAGCGTTCGTAATCTCTTCCACAAAGGCTTCATCCGTTTTTGAATATGCCGGACTTTCCTTGGTAATCATGTCTTCGCCACGATATTTATGATAATATCCGTCCTGTAATGCAGTTCTGATATAAAGCGTTTTTAACTGCTCTAAATCTTTCGCATCCACAACAAACTTCCCATTGGGATTAGCCAGATATTTGTCTATATAGTTACGATAAATATGTGTAACCCAGGCTGCATAGGCAGGATTTTTCATACGTCCTTCAATTTTAAAAGACGCAATACCGCTTTCAATCAGTTCAGGCAAATGTTCTAACGTGCACATATCCTTAAGACTTAAGCAGTATTCTTCCTTCCCTTTTGCACCGGTTTTGTAAGGTAAACGACAGGGTTGGGCACATCTTCCGCGATTTCCGCTTCGACCGCCGATTAAACTGCTGAAAAGGCACTGTCCCGAATAACAATAACACATAGAACCGTGAATAAAACATTCCGTTTCGATTCCGGCTTCAGTAATTTCTTTTACTTCATTTAAGGTGAGTTCACGGGCCAAAACCACTCGTTTCATTCCTTGTTCTGTTAAATACTTGGCCCCTTTAAGACTCGTAATCGTCATCTGTGTACTTGCATGCAATTCAAGCCCCGGAAAATGCTCTTTTAAATATTCAAACACACCAAAATCCTGTATGATTACTCCTGTAAGCCCCAATTCATATAAAGGTTTGATATAATCATACAGTTCTTTCATTTCCGTATTTTTTAAAAGTGTGTTGACCGTAAGATACACTTTTTTATCAAAAAGCTTTGCAAGAAACAAAACTTCTTTCATTTCTTCTTCCGTAAAATTGTCGGCATAGGCCCTGGCACCAAACTTAGTGCCGGCAAGATAAAATGCATCTGCGCCACCGTTCAAACCGCCGATAAACCCCTGAAAATTCCCCGCCGGTGCCAACAATTCAATCTGTCGACTTGACATACTCATTTTATTTTCCTCATCGCAACGAAATATATTAATATTTCACTTGCGCCATAAACAAAAAACCGACCCGTGAAGGCCGGTTTATTATTACTTTCTATCTCTTTCTTTTAACTCAGTTTCAAGACGAATTACTTTCTTCGCACTATCATCAGCTTCCTTCTTTGCTGTAAGATAATTTTTCTCGAGAGTATCTAACTTAATCTGTGTTGCAATCAACTCATGCTTAATGTTACACAATTCATCTTCTCTTGCTTTTAATTCATCTTCCAAAAGCGCCATCTGCTTCTTTGCCTTGAAATAATCGTCAGCAATGTTAAATTCCATAATAAGCGCCTGATAATCATTGGTCATTCTTCTGTAGCTGTCCATCTTGTCATATTCAGAATGTTTGTTATTGATATAGGAGGCAACCTTCTGCAAATATTCTTCGCTCTCATATCCGCTCAATGTAAAAACTTTACCACCAACAATTACTTCCGCATCTGTTTTTGCTGACATATATGTAATTCTCCCTTTTATCGTTGTTTGTATAATACGCAGTGTATAGCTCGCAAGAACACTTGCTCGCTGTCGGGCTTTCGCCCTATGCATATTCGCAGAACCTTCTGCATACGAGTAAACTCATGCATACGTTTCTGCTCATCTGCGCACTGCTCAATGCTATGCACAAATTATAAGATATTTACTGCGGAATTTCAAGTCCCAAATGGCCATAAGCCAACTCTGTAACCATTCGTCCGCGCGGGGTTCTGGCAAGGAAACCGTTTTTGATTAAATAAGGCTCATACACATCTTCAATGGTGCCGGGATCCTCTCCTATGGCAGCTGCCAAAGTATCAAGTCCCACAGGTCCGCCTTTAAACTTCTCAATCATCGTCATCAAAATATTTCTGTCAATGTGATCCAAGCCGAATTTATCCACTTCCATCATATCTAAGGCATAAGATGCAATTTCATCCGTAATGACACCATCACATTTTACCTGGGCGAAATCTCTCACACGCTTAAGCATACGATTGGCAATTCGCGGCGTTCCGCGGCTTCTTCTTGCAATTTCCAAGGCTCCGCGCGGGTCAATTTCCACATTAAGCTTTTGGGCAGAACCAAGAACAATAAGTTGTAACTCTTCCGGCGTATAAAATTCTAAACGATGAACCACACCAAAACGGTCACGCAAAGGCGCTGTTAACATACCTGCTCTGGTGGTTGCACCCACCAAAGTAAAATGCGGCAGCTCCAAGCGCACGGAACGGGCCGTAGAACCTTTACCAATCATAATATCAATGGCATAATCCTCCATGGCAGGATACAATACTTCTTCCACCTGGCGGTTCAAACGATGTATTTCATCAATAAAAAGAACATCGCCCTCTGCCAAATTGTTAAGAATCGCAGCCAACTCTCCCGGCTTTTCAATAGCCGGACCACTAGTGATTTTCATATGACCGCCCATCTCGTTGGCGATAATGCCTGCCAAAGTGGTTTTACCAAGTCCCGGCGGACCGTATAAAAGCACGTGATCCAAGCTTTCTCCGCGTTGTTTTGCTGCATCCATATAAATCTGCAGACTTTCTTTGGCTTTTTCCTGGCCGATATATTCTTTTAAGGTTTGAGGTCTTAAGGAAAATTCAATGCTGACATCTTCCTGTGTAAAACCTGTTTCTATCATACGCTTAGGCATATTTTCCTCCCGGATTATTTTGTATTTACAACGTCATAATAACCTTTAACGCCTGTTTGAGAATTTCTTCCACAGTAGTGTCTTCGGTGCATGTAATCTGATTCACTGCTTTTAAAGCATCGGTTGCCGAGTAGCCTAAAGCCGTTAATGCTTCGATTGCTTCTTTCTTTGCCGGCAATTCCTGAGTTACGATTACTGCGTTGCTTTCAGAAGAATTCAATGTAAATACGTCTTCTGCATTGATTTTATCTTTTAAATCAATAATCAAACGCTCTGCAGACTTCGCGCCAACCCCCGGCGCTTTGGCAATACTTTTGGCATCCCCTGAAAGAATGGCAAATCGCAAAGTATCCACGGATAACGTCGATAAAATTGACAACGCTCCCTTCGGACCGATTCCGTTTACGGTAAGCATCATTTTAAAAAGTTCCAACTCTTCCCGCGTCAGAAAACCGAACAGCCCCAAGGCATCTTCTTTTACATAAGTATAGGTATAAAGCTTTACCTCACCGGATAAATGTCCCAAATTCTGTATTGTTTGGGCAGACACCTTAATGTTGTAGCCGATGTTATTTACTTCCAGTACAACACTGTCCGCAGTCATATATGTAATTCTACCGATAAAATATGCGTACATATCTTACTCCCCTTTATTGGTAATATTCATTGTTTCGAAAAATAAGTTTAGGATTTATAAATGATGGTCCGCATTTATATCTTATTTTTCATTGTCGTGTAATTCTGTATGCTTTGCAATCCGTTTATATATTACATTTGCCAGACTTCCGTTCAAGAATCCCGTAAGCGCACCTATAACTAAAAGAAACGGCAAATAATACCAAAGCACCGGCACCTGCGTGATACCTAATGCAAGCAGCAACTGTCCGATATTATGAGCAACCCCACCGGCAATGCTGACACCAACCATACCAAATGCCGAAATACGTTTCACACAAACCATAATAAGTAAGCTTACAACCGCGCCTGCCAGCGAATATAACACACCATAGGCATTTCCGAACAAGAGTCCGCAAAGCAACACACGGCAAATATTGATGATAAAAGCTCCGCCTATCCCGGTTCGATACAGGCAAAACACAATTGCCACATTGGCAAGTCCAAGCTTCACACCGGGAATACCCAAAGGAATCGGAATCAAGGCCTCAATATAAGATACAATCATTGCAAAAGCCAGTAAGCAGGCATATTCTGCAAGTTTTTTAGTATGTAACCGCATCCAAATCCCCCTCTACAGGCTCTTTTATAACAGTAACCACAACTTTGTGCGGCAGACAGATGATGCTCTCGTTGCTTTGTGAGATTTCTTTGTGTAAAACACAATCCTGATTCGGACAATCAGCCAAAATCATTCGCGCAGTGCTGTTCTGAATCAGCAGAACATTCTCGCCATTTCCGGAACGTATCGGTATTTCACAATCCGTATTTAAGGAATATACACCTATCGTTTCACCATCCACGCTCACAGAGATATATTCTGCATTCTTGCCTGTTATAAAATATATCGTTATCCCAATTATTCCTATCAATAAAAAAACAGAAAACAGAATTATGTCGGCCTTCTTCATATCGGCAACCTCACAAAACCATATTAAAAAAGATATTCTAACACTGTTTCATCAAACATAACCTTGATTATTTAGTAGAATCTTCCGTAATATTTATTTCTCTGTCAAGACATCTGCAACTTTCACGGCACCGGCAGCATCCTTTGCATAACCATTTGCACAGATTTCATCCGCATATTCCTGCGTAATTACTGCACCGCCAACCATAACTTTCGCCTTAATGCCTTCAGCACGGGCCAATTCAATGACATTTTTCATTTCCGTCATAGTTGTTGTCATAAGTGCTGACAATGCAATGATTTCAGCATCGGTTTGTTTTGCCTTAGCAATAATCTCTTCTGTCGGAACATCTTTGCCCATATCAATTACATTGTAGCCATAGTTTTTAAGCATTAATGACACAAGATTCTTGCCGATATCGTGGATATCACCTTTTACAGTGGCAATAATCACGGTTTTAGCACTTTCCGCATTACCGTCCTTTTTCAAAAACGGTTCGATATATTCAATGGAGGCTTTCATTGCATTCGCACTTGCAATCAACTGCGGTAAAAAGTATTTTCCGCTGTCAAACAAATCACCCACTTCATTAATCGCAGGTAAAAGACACTGATTTAAAATATATTCAGCCTTAAGATTGCCGTTTTGCATTGCATCCTGCGTAATTTGCACAATCCCTGAAGTATTGCCTCTTAAAACCGCTGTACGGATTTTTTCTTCGTGACTGACTTCCTTTGTTTCAGAAGATTTAGCCGCTGTATTCTCCGTATTGCCGGTCATTTTATCAATATAACGTAAGCCGGCATCTTTTTTATTTAAAAGCATATCCGTAGCATAAATGGCATTCATAAGCTCCTTCTGGGAAGGATTTGCAATTGCCATAGTAAGGCCCTTGGAAATTGCCATGGTTAAAAATGCCGTATTGATGTTACTTCTCTCAGGCAAGCCAAAAGAAATATTGGAAAGGCCGCAAACCGTTGCCAGACCGCGTTCTTTGCAATATGCAATGGTTTCCAAAGTCTCCAAAGCCGCCTTCTCATTGGCAGAAACCGTGGTTACCAGGCCATCCACGATAATATCTTTGTTCGTCAATCCGTAAGAATATGCTTTCTCAAGCAAAGTCTCGATAATTTCTATTTTTTCTTCCTTGCTCTTGGGCAAACCTGCATCCGATAAAGGCAATAAAATAAACATTGCACCGTATTTTTTGATTAAGGGGAATAACTTCTCTGCTTTCCCTACCTCTAAGGAAACTGAATTTACCAATGCACGTCCGGGATATAATCGTAAGGCATTTTCCACCACTTCACACTTTGATGAGTCGATAGATAAAGGTAAATGACTTACTCCCATAACCTCATACATGGTTTTAATCAGCATATCATTTTCATCAATACCGCCCATGCCAAGGTTAACATCCAGAATATCAGCCCCCTTTTCTTCCTGCTCAACCGCAAAATTCACTACCATATCAAGCTTTCCTTCGCGAAGTTCTGCCTGAAGGGCTTTTTTACCTGTAGGATTAATGCGCTCGCCGATTACGAGAAAAGGATCGTCCAAACCAAACAATACGGTTTTATGTTCTGAAGTTAAAACTCTTTCTTCACGAACACTTCCTTCCGGTCTTGTATAGGTATGTGTTAATTCATACAATGCCTTAATATGTTCCGGCGTTGTACCACAACATCCGCCGAGAATTCCGGCGCCTGCCTCAATCAATGCAAGACTTTTCTTGGCAAATTCTTCGGGAGACATGGCATAAACCGTCTTACCGTTCTCATCTAAGCTTGGCATACCTGCATTGGGTTTTGCAATGACAGGAATTGCAATATGACGTCTCATATCGGCAACTAATTGAACCATTTGTTCCGGGCCCGTAGAACAGTTAACACCTACAGCATCGACACCAAGTCCTTCTAAAACCAGGGCTGCCGTTACGGCATCCGTTCCGTATAAGGTCTTACCGTCACTTTCAAAGGATAAGGTAGCAATAACGGGCAAATCACAGGTTTCTTTGGCGGCAATTACAGCTGCTCTTGTTTCCTGCAGACTCATCATTGTCTCCACGACAAGCAAATCACAGCCCGCCTCGGAAAGCACTTTTATCTGTTCTTTGTAAACGTCAACCAGTTCTTCAAACTGCATTGTACCAACGGGATACAGTTGCTTTCCTGTCATAGTAAGATCACCGGCAACCAAAGCTTTGTCACCAACTGCTTCTTTTGACAACCAAACAAGCTTGGTATTAATTTCTGCAAGCTTGTCATCAAGGCCGTATTCGGCTAATTTAATACGATTACCCCCAAATGTGGGTGCATAAACAATATCACAGCCAGCATCAACATACTCCTGCTGTAAACCGATTAATATATCTTTATTCTCAAGAATCCACTGCTCAGGGCACACACCGGATGGCATACCTCTTTTTGCAAGGTTTGAACCGGTAGCACCGTCCAGAAATACAATTCTTTGCCCAAATTTTTCATCAAAAAAGTTCATTGTTTTATCCTCGTTATAAAAGTATCTAAATACACATACAAAATCACTTTATTTTAACATACTTGTTTTTGATACGCAAATTTTAATTCAAAGCTTTAACCAAGAGTTCATTTTAATTTTTAAGTGTATATATACACATTTCGAATTCTACATTTATATATTAGTTGTGTTTTTAAAAGTTTCGCTAAGAACTTTTTACAGATTTGCTTGATTTCGTTGGCTTACTATGGTAAATTATAGAATGATTGAGTTATTCATCAGAACATATATACAAATGGGGATTTTGAAAATGAAAAAAAGAATTTTTGCACTTCTCTTATCAGCAAGTATGTTGTTTGCACTTGCAGGTTGCGGAGAAGATTCCGAATTGGAAATATACAGAAAAGAAGTTGAAAGCTTTTATGCGGATGTAATAGAGATTAACGATAATATCAATGCTATTGATGCCGAAAGCGAGAATGCACCGCAGAAATTATTAAATGAATTAGACAGTTTAAATGAACGGTTTCAGGAATTTGGCGAATTAGAAGTTCCCGAAGAATATATCGCTGTCGAATCTCTCGCTGATGAAGCGGCGTCTTTCATGAATGAAGCAGTTTCTTTGTATCACTCTTCTTTCAGCGAAGGTACCTTTAATGATTTTAGTGTTGGTATGGCTTACGAGAAATACTGCAGAGCAATTATCCGTATTAATTATATTGGTGATATTCTCCAGGGTAAAACTTTGGAAGGTGAAAACATTAACATTCATTACGAAGACGAAGAAGAATAAAATTAGGGCAGAACACATAACATGTTCTGCCCTATCTTTATGTGGTTATTTTTTTGTATATCTTCAATATATTTTTACTGTATCTTTAACCTATTTGTAATTTATTCTTAAAATTCTCCTTTTAGCAGAAGAACATAACTCCGCCTGTTAAGAAGGTAAGAAGCAAGTCCCAAACCAATGAAACGCCACCTAAAATCCAACCGGCAATTGCACAGCTCTTTTTGCAGTTATTCTTGCATACTACAATGATGCCGAATACGATTGCAAGAATGGAACAAATTGAGAAAGGATTGATAAAGAATCCACAAATACCAAGTACCAAAGATGCAATACCCAAGCCACTCTCTTTCTGAGGCTGTGGATTGTAACTATAGGGGTCATTATATGTTTCAGTGTAATTATTGTCATAAACATAACCGTTATTGTTCATCCCCTGCGCGTTATTATAATTCTGATTATTGTCAAAATTGTTCTGATTGTAATCCATGATAATTTTCTCCTTTTGTGTTTAATTCGAAAAAAAGTTCTTAAATAAAGACAATATTTTCGTTCATTACAAATTACGTTTAGTCTGTTTTAATAATAATATATTTCTTTTTTCTCTGCAAGACATACTTTGTTTCACTATGCTTTTATTTTAGATAAAAATATGCTACTATTTTATCAAACATTCAAAATCAAAGGATAAAAAATGTCTAGCACGAAGTATCAAATGTCACGAACCGAAAAAAGAATATTTATCCTAATGTCTGTTCTTTTAGGACTTGCAATATGTTTTATTGTCTTTTATCACCTGAAAGATATACGTTTTTATGATCCTAAAGGAACACCCTGCGGTCTTAAAATGTATTTCCATCTGTACTGCCCCGGCTGCGGCGGTACAAGGGCTATAGATGCGTTTTTGCATGGGCATTTCCTGCACTCTTTCCGATTACAGCCTTTGATTACGTATTTGTTCTTGTATTTTATGTCCTATTATATACCGTCACTGCTATTATGTGTTGGCATTCGCAAGAGAAAGATAAATTATAAGTTTTATCTATATGCCCTCTGGGGAATGCTTGCACTTATTATAATTTTCTTCTTTGCAAGGAATCTGTTAATGATATTCGGCGGATACGATTATATCGGCGAATGCATTCGCTTTTGGCAATAAAATTTTATATCATTACACACAAAAAGGCACCGCGCTTATGCACGATGCCTTTTATTATTATTCAAGTTTAAATTATACTAAAGGATTTCCCTGAGCATCTGTAGCAATCTTGCCGGTGAAGATCATAATACCTTCAACTAAAGCCCAAATTGCAATACCAAATACTACAAAAGCACCGATAATAATGATACTAAGTACAAGACCAACTAAAGTACATACTAACTGAATAACAGCCTTCTTTGTGTATCCAAGGTAAAAGTTGTGTACACCGTATACACCTAAAAAGATAGCAAGAAGACCTGCAACTAATTTCTGCTTATTGTTTTCCATTTTCAAATTCCTCCTAAAGAATTACAAAAACCATCTGCCTGCAGGCACATTAAAGTGCCTGACAAACAGAATATTAACACTTTAATAAAATAACTTAGAACTTACCTGCGTCAGCAGCTTCCTGGATAGCAACAGCTACAGCTACTGTCATACCAACCATAGGGTTGTTACCTGCACCGATAAGACCCATCATTTCTACGTGAGCGGGAACTGAAGAAGAACCTGCAAACTGAGCGTCTGAGTGCATACGTCCCATAGTATCTGTCATACCGTAAGAAGCAGGACCTGCAGCCATGTTATCGGGGTGAAGTGTACGGCCTGTACCACCACCTGAAGCAACTGAGAAGTATTTCTTGCCCTGTTCGTTACATTCTTTCTTATAAGTACCTGCAACGGGATGCTGGAATCTTGTAGGGTTGGTTGA
>JAGAQZ010000028.1 GCA_017622505.1 Lachnospiraceae bacterium | reverse complement strand
ATTTGTGATTTTATTCAATCCGCCGGCAGAAACCATGAATTTGATTCATTTCTTCGGGGATTTGAGTATTGCTTTTAAATTAGACGGCCTGGGCAGTGTGTTTACTGCGATGGTAGCCTTCCTTTGGCCCTTTGCCACGCTGTATGCTTTTGAATATATGAAGCATGAAGGAAAAGAAAAAAGCTTTTTTATGTTTTATACCATGACTTATGGTGTGACCCTGGGTATTTCCATGGCGGCAAACGTGCTTACCATGTACGGCTTCTATGAAATGCTGACTTTGGTGACCTTCCCCTTGGTAATGCACAGCGGTTCAAGAGAAGCCATTCTTGCAAGCCGTAAGTATCTGTATTATTCCATCGGCGGTGCGGCTTTTGCTTTTATCGGTATGATCTTTGTGATTACTTATGGTGTGACGCCGGATTTCGCCTATGGCGGAGTGCTAAATTTGGAAGCGATTGGAAATCGCGAAAATATTTTATTACTGGTTTATGTACTGGCATTTATGGGATTTGGTGTCAAAGCGGCAATCTTTCCTTTAAGTTCCTGGTTGCCCCAGGCGGGTGTAGCGCCTACTCCCGTTACGGCCTTGCTTCATGCGGTAGCCGTGGTAAAAGCGGGTGCGTTTGCCACAATGCGACTGACTTATTATATGTTCGGTCCCGAGTTCTTAAAAGGAACCTGGGCGCAGTACGTGATTATGGGCTTCGTGGTATTTACCATTGTTTACGGATGTTCCATGGCCGTAAAAGAGACGCATCTGAAAAGACGTCTTGCCTATTCAACCGTCAGTAACCTGTCATATATTTTATTTGGTGTAGTATTAATGAGTCCTTTGGGACTGGTGGGTGGCTTAAGCCATATGGTATTCCATGCGTTTATGAAGATTCTGTCCTTCCTTTGTGCGGGCGCGATTATTGTGCAGAGTGGTAAAACCTTTGTGCACCAGTTAAACGGTCTTGGTAAAAAAATGCCGCAGATTTTTACGCTGTTTACTTTATCAGCCCTTGCGCTTATGGGCGTGCCGGGGCTTTGCGGATTCGTTAGTAAGTGGAATCTGACCAAGGCAGCAGTAGACAGCGGTAATGTATTGGCGTATGTAGGAATTGCAGCTTTATTGATTTCGGCACTTCTCACCGGTATTTATATGATGAATATTGTGGTAAGGGCCTTTGTTCTTGCGCCGGAAGAGAATGATGAAGGGTATGAGAAGGCCAAAGATCCGACGTGGAGAATGATGCTTCCTTTGTACATTTTCGCTATCGGCTGTGTATTGTTCGGCCTGTATTCCGGTCCCATTGTGGATTACTTTACGCAGATTGCAAGCGGATTGCTGTAAGGTGAAGCGAGTCTATTTAAGGATTCGGTTTTAAAAGAGATTTGATGAAAACAACGTTGTGTGTCGCGTAGGCGGCAGAATGGAGTTTTGTGTATGAGATATGATATTTTGATAGGCATATTGATATTTTATCCGATGATTGGTGCCCTGATTTCTTATTTGGTGGGGCTTAAATGGAAGTCGGCAAGGAATCTGGTGGCGAATTTTATAACCATCAGTGAATTTGCCCTGACGGCTTTCGTGGTGTTGTCGGGTTACGGAATGGTAAGCCGTTTCGTGGGTTCCCTTACTTCAGATGCGTCGGTGAGCGTTTCGCCGGTGGTAATGGGGACTTTTATGAATTTCGAATTGGTGTTGCCGGAAATCTGCGGTATGGGACTGCATTTTACCCTGGACGGATTCCGTTGCATATATGCTTTAGTAGTGGCTTTTATGTGGATGATGGTGACCTTACTTTGTCCGGAATACTTTGCAAAGCATCATAACCGTAACCGCTTTTATGCCTTTCTTTTGTTAACACAAGGGGCAACGATGGGTGTATTCCTGTCTACGGACTTTTTCACGACTTTTGTGTTCTTTGAGATTATGTCCTTAACTTCTTATGTTTGGGTTGCCCAGGAAGAAAAGCCGGAGGCGTTAAAAGCAGCGGAAACCTATCTTGGAATCTCCGTTATCGGCGGTATGGTGATGCTGATGGGCATTTTTATGCTGTATAACAGCCTTGGTACCGTAGCTTTTGCAGAACTGACCAATGGTATTATGTTTGGATTCGGCAGTTTGACGGAATTACCCGGACAGGTGATTGCGGCAGGCATTTGTATTTTATTTGGTTTTGCGGTAAAAGCGGGTGCGTTCCCCGTGCATATCTGGTTGCCCAAGGCCCATCCCGTGGCACCGGCACCGGCGTCGGCACTTTTATCCGGTGTGCTTACCAAGACCGGTATTTTCGGTATCATTGTGGTGACGGTACAGATTTTCCAGTATACGGAATGGTTTGGCTATATGTTGCTGGCAATTGCTGTGGTGACTATGCTTATGGGTGCGCTGCTGGCGTTGTTCTCAGTGGATTTAAAGAGAGTACTGGCTTGTTCGTCTCTTTCGCAGATTGGCTTTATTTTAACCGGTGTGGCAGTGCTTGCCGTATCACATGGCGAGAATACCCTTGCAGCAAGGGGTTCGCTTATTTATATGGTGAATCACTCAATTCTGAAGTTGGTTCTTTTTATGGCAGCAGGTGTTGTTTACATGAATACGCATAAGCTTAATCTGAATGAAATCAGAGGTTTCGGTCGTAAGAAACCGCTTTTGAATGTGGCGTTCTTACTTGGCGTGCTGGGTATTTCCGGTATTCCTTTCTTTAACGGATACGTGGGTAAAACCTTAATTCACGAAGGGATGCTTGAGGTTTCGTCCATTCCGGCATTTGTGGAAATGCTGTATCTTTTGGCCGGCGGTTGTACCCTTGCTTATATGCTAAAATTGTACATCTGTATTTTTATCGAGAAGAATAATGATGAAGAGAAACAGGCAAACTACGATGCCAAGAAGAAGTATATGAACTTCGGCAGCGGATTTGCTTTGCTTGGAAGCGCAGTGGTAATTCCCGCAATCGGTATGATTCCCAATACAACGGCGGATTTTATCATGGATTTGGGACAGAATATTTTTAACGTGGGACTGTTGGGTCACGGCGTACATTATTTTGCCTTCCACAATATGAAGGGTTCTTTGATTTCCATTGCAATCGGTGTGATTCTATATTACGCACTGGTGCGCGTGTGCCTGATGAATAAAAATGCCGAAGGCAAGGAAGAATATGCCGACCTTTGGCCGAAGTGGCTTGATTTGGAGAATCTGGTTTACAGACCGATTTTTATCCGTTTTATTCCTTTTATATGCGGTGTGGTTTGCCGTGTATTAGATAGTCTTGTAGACTTCTTTGTGGTAGGACTTCGTAAGACCGTGTATCGCGACAGCGCCTTGCCCCACGAGTTGCCCGAGGGTAATCCTGTAACCCACGTGGCTGCCGTGATAGTGGAAAAGATTGTTTGGCTTTTGAATAAAACCTTTTTCCGAAAGAAGCCCATTCGTAAGTCTTTTGAACATATTTTTGCGGTGCGTTGGGAAGAACTGGCGGAGAACAATCAGATCATCGGAAGAAGTTTATCTTATGGTTTGATTCTCTTCTGTATGGGTCTGGTGCTTACCATTGCATATTTAATGTGGGTAATTTTAAAGTAAGATAAATTTTTTTCATAAGAAAGAATGAAATTTGTATACAGTAGTAGAATAAATTAAAAAAATAGTGATCATACAACCCCTTTTTGTCTGAATGTAAGTTAAAATTTCAGCAAAGAGGGGTTTTTTGTAGCCTTTTATGCATTTGAATTGTATATTAAGTGAAAGGACGGTGATAAAATGCACCCAAATTCGCGAATAGAACAGGTGACAGAGACAATTAAAAGAAATTCAGATAGTGTATACCGCCTAGCCTTTTCCATGGTCAAAACGGTTCAGGATGCGGAAGATATCAGACAGGAAGTTTTTATGCAATATATCCGTAAAAACCCCGCATTTGAGAGCCCGGAACACGAGAGAGCGTGGTTTATCCGCGTTACAACCAACCTTTGTAAGAATCTGTGGAAGTCGGCCTGGCGACAGAAAACGGTAAGTATGGACGCAACTTTCGGGCAGGAGAGTGAGCGCGAGGGGAGAACGGATACAACACGAACCGGCGGAAGTGTAAAAGATATTTCTGATGATACGACAGGGGTTCTTGCGCAGATGACGCTTACGGATGAGGAAGAATGGGTTATGGAAACCGTAAAGCGTTTACCCCTAAAGTATCGGGTCGTGATACACCTTTTTTATTATGAGGAAATGAGTATCGAAGAGATTGCCGGTGCGCTGAAACTTCAGCCTTCCAATGTCCGGGCCAGACTTACCAGAGCACGAAAGATGCTGAAAAATTGGTTAAAGGAGGATGTGTGATGTTTCAGAATATATATAAAAGTGCTTATGATAAAATCGGCACCCAATCCGCAGTAATCAGTGATGAAACGATACAGGACTGGGTTGAGAAAAGTTTGTTAGCAGATAAGAAATACGGTAATTATATCACAAGTGTGGAAACGGGTAACTTAAGTCGGAAAAAAAGCAGAAACAGAAGGGCAGTGGGTATGTTTCCGGGCTTGGTGACAGCAGTTTGCCTTGTGGTCTGCCTTGGCCTTTTCTTAGGAGTGCCGGTGGCGGCAGAGAATATCCCGGGCTTCTATGCAGTGTTGGAGCGAAATGCACCGGGCTTGCTTAATTATATGATTCCTGTACAAGAAGCGGACAGCAGTGCAGGAATTGTATTGAATTTGGAAGCGGCCAAAATCAACGGAAATACCGCAGAAATACTGGTTTCTTTTACGGATGACGGAACCGGGGATTATATTCATGGAATGGTGGATATGTACGACAGCTATCACCTGAAAAGTTATAGCGGAGAGAGTAATGTGGGCGGCTGTTATTTTATGGAATACGATGAGGTGCAGGATAAGGCATATTTTCAGATTGACCTTATAAGCACCGAAGGGACTTTCGATACGGAGCGTATGGAATTTAATGTGTATCAGCTTTTGACGGACTGCCGAAGTTTCACGGAAGAGATTCCGCTGGAGAATATAGATGCGGTATATGGATTGAAGGCTGTGAGTCTAAACGGCCGTAGCGGAATGGGGCAGGAAAATCCGCTGTTAAGTAAGTTAAGCCAACCCGGAAATGCAACCGATCCAAGACCTGGGCATTTTGTAATGGATGTGCCGGTAGCGGATATGGATCCCGAGACAATGGAAGTGACGGCGGTTGCCTACGAAGACGGCCTTTTAAAAGTCCAGCTGTTCCGCGGAAATTTCAAGGCGGCAGACCGTCATATGAATATTTATCTTCAGGATGAAGCCGGAAATCAGACTTACCCTAATTTGGCGGTAGGCTGGCAGGATGAAGTAAAAGGAGAGACGGTTTCGCTGGAAGAGTACTATTTCGTTGTACCGGAAGAAGAACTTGCAAACTATACCCTCTGGGGTGAAGGCGAAGTTCGCGCCGGCAGCATCAAGGGCGAGTGGAGTATCGTTTTTGATGTGGAGTAAGAATGTGTAAATTAAAAAACAACATATCATTTCTTTAAGGGGTGTTTGCACACGTCGGTACTTAGGCTGTGTTTTTTACAGCCTTAAGTACCGTTACGTAGAGCAACCAAGCGAAAGCGTCCCCGCGAAGAAAGATATGTTGTTTTTTATAGTAATTCTATCGGTCAGATACGACCGCTTTTTATTCAGCTACCGAATTCACGGTTCCCATAAAAATAGGCATTCCGGTGTTGGTATCAATAATTGCGTATACGAAAGGTCTGTCCAGAATAACTTCTTTGATTTCACGTTGTTCCGGTTCCGCCGCGCAACTTTCGCAAGTCATTTCCACTGCAGTCACCGCAGCCGCCTTGGTGCCGTTTTCATCTAATTCAATGTAAGTTTTATGAATAACATTGCTGATATATAAGTTTACTGTCGGGTCCGTTACCATAGGAGAGAAGTCTGCCGCACCTTCCGTGAAGGCTGTGGGCATTCCCATTTCTTTTAAGGCATCGTTTAAGGTTAAGTCGTAGGAATACGTAAAGCAGGGCAATTTGGTTACCACGTCATATTCCGAAGTAAGGCTTTCGTAGAATGCGATGTAATCTTCGCCGGACATATTCGCCACATAATCTTCGATAGCGCCTTCTTCCTTGGGAAGCATTGCCATAAAAGCATATTCACCGCCTTCATAGTATTTGATGAAACCTGTAGCATCATCGTTTTCCAGGTAGAGGTTGCCTGTTTCGCAAAGCATTCTTGCTTCTTCCTCTTCGCCTAAGGCATTGGTGAATACTTCGCCTTCTCTAATCTGATATTCTTCATACGCTTCCGACCATTCGCCCTCGAAAGTCATGGCATTGATTAAATACATTGCCGCATCGGGGGGAATTTCTTTTAACAGTTCGGTAATCATACCGTCGGTATTTTCAT
>JAGAQZ010000027.1 GCA_017622505.1 Lachnospiraceae bacterium | reverse complement strand
ATCGTAGAAGAAATGCCCAGGGCGAATGGTCCGGAGGTCCTATGTACTACTTAAAGGATGGTCTTGGCAAAGCTATCGGTTATGAGAAAGTCGGTAAGGTATTGGCGGTATTATTCAGTATTTTTGCCATTCTTGCATCTTTCGGTATCGGTAACATGGGTCAGGTAAATAAAATTACTTTGAACATCAAGTCTGCATTTTTTGCAAATGTAGAACCCGTAGTTGTATTCGGTAATGTGGAATTGGTGCCTTTGATTATCGGTATTTCTCTTGTGATTCTCGGCGGTTTGATTATTCTCGGCGGTTTACAGAGAATTGCAGCCGTTGCGGAAAAGGTTGTGCCTTTTATGGCAGTGGCTTATGTACTTGGTGCGATTATTGTATGTTGCTTTAATATCACAGAAATCGGTCCTGCATTTTTATCGATTTTTAAATTTGCTTTCGGTATCAAGGCTGTCGGCGGTGCTGCAGTTGGTATTGCAATTAAGGAAGTGATTACACAGGGTTGTAAAAGAGGTGTGTTCTCTAACGAAGCCGGTCTTGGTTCTTCCGTTATGGTACACTCAAACTCAGACGTAGTGGAACCTGTTAAGCAGGGTATGTGGGGTATCTTCGAAGTATTTGCGGATACTTTCGTAGTATGTACTATGACAGCCCTTGTTGTACTTACTTCAGGTTACATTAACTTGGATACAGGTCTTGTAGTAGAAGGCACCAGCGATGCAACTTTGGTTGCACAGGCCTTCGGTAACGTGTTCGGTCAGGCCGGACAGTGGTTCATCGCAATTGCAATGTTACTCTTTGCATTTACAACCGTTCTTGGTTGGTCACACTATGGCGGTAAGGCAGTGGAATACTTATTCGGTAACATCGGAACCAAGATTTATAAGGTTATTTTCGTACTTATGATTGTATCAGGTGCGTTGATGACATCTTCACTTGCATGGGATATCTCAGATACTTTTAACGGTTTGATGATGATGCCCAACTTAGTAGGTGTTGTTGCACTTTCGCCTGTGGTAGTTAAGATTACGCGTAACTATGTTAATCGTAAAATTAAGGGTAAGGATGAAGAGCCTGTACTTTCTTACGATCCTGAGATTCAGGCTGAAGCTGCTAAGGCAGTGGCTGAGGGAAGAGAATAAAAGAAATTCTTTCTATGACGTAAAAGAGTAAAATAATTACATATAAAAAACAACTAACAGACTGCAGATTAAGTTCTGCGGTCTGTTTTGCTTTGGGATAAGGCGAGAATGCTTGATTATCAGTACAAATATAGTATAATAAAAACATTATAGGAGATGGGTGTGTCAATTATGGCATCGGCAGACAGTGTTTTGAATACAGACAACTGCATATTATGTCCCAGGAATTGCGGAATTAACAGAGATTGTGGCAGTAAAGGTTTCTGCGGTGAAAGTAATAGTGTGCGCATCGCAAGAGCGGCCCTGCATTTCTGGGAGGAGCCTGTTATCAGCGGGGATAACGGTTCCGGTGCCGTATTTTTTACGGGATGCAATCTAAAATGTATTTTTTGCCAGAATGCGTCCATAGCAGCAAGCGAAGTTGGGAAGGAAGTAACTGTAGAGGCACTTGCGGAAATATTCCTGAAACTGCAGGGAGAAGGTGCCAATAACATTAACCTTGTAACGGCGAGTCATTATGTGCCGCAAGTGGCAGACAGTATTCAAATTGCAAGAAGGTTGGGATTAACAATTCCGATTGTGTATAATACGTCTTCCTACGAGAAGCCGGAAACGTTGCGAATGTTGGATGGTTTGGTGGATATTTATTTGCCGGATTTGAAATATATGGATGCAAAACTTGCAAAAGCGTATTCCAAGGCGGAAGATTATCCGAAGATTGCCATAACTGCAATTGATGAGATGTATCGTCAGGCAGGAAAGCCTGTTTTTGATGAAGAAACGGGTCTTATGCGAAAAGGTGTAATCGTAAGACATCTTGTGATGCCGGGAGCCGTGGGGAATGCGAAGACGGTAATTGATTATTTGTATGAGACCTACGGCGATGATATTTATATCAGTTTAATGAATCAGTATACGCCGATGCGGGAGTTTACGGAGTATCCCGAATTGAACCGCAAGGTGACTAAACGCGAGTACGAGAAAGTGATTCAATATGCGCTGAGTTTAGGCGTTGAGAATGCTTTTATCCAGGAAGGGGAAACGGCGCAGGAGAGTTTTATACCGGCATTTGATTTGACGGGAGTATAATTGCAGACGTTGTAATGTCAGACAGAAGCCATTCGTCACATGATGTGAATAGCTTATCATAAAAGGAGAGAAAAATGTCCGAAGTTTTAACGTATATTTTATTAATTGGGTGGATGCCGCTGTTGTTTATCATAATCGGAGTAATTATAGCAATCCAGGGTGGTAAACAGTTATATCACAGCCAGTTTGCCAGTGTGAAAGTGTCGGCACGTTGTATTGATGTGCAGAAGATACAGGAAGATGGCAGAACGCTTTATCGACCTGTATACGAATATGTTTATAACGGCCGGACGATTCACGGCACGAGATTGGATTATGATGAAGCAAGTCCTATTGCCGTAAATGATATGAATATGACCACTGTCTATGTGGATAAAAAGCATCCGGACATTGTTGTCGATACACCGGGGAGCGCGGCACCGGCGGTTGTAAAACTCGTAATCGGTGTGATCTTTGCGTATACAGCATTGCAGATTATAGTACCAATGTTATTGATGTTGCTATTTGAGGGCTAAAATCAAAGAAAAGTATTTTATCTTGGGCCAAAACGTAGTACAATATAAGAAAGATAAATGGTGGAAGTTGCCTATGAACTGAAGGGCAACGACAAACACCGGAAAGGAGACTGCCATGTCTGATTTATTAACATCGGTATATTTGAGAATGGTGAACGGAATTAATTCTGTTACGGATACTTCAGCCACACCCGGTATGAAGTCTATGGAAGATGCAGGGCAGAGTACGGTCTCTTTTCAGGAAATATTGTCTGAGCAGGTAGAGGAACTGCAGGAACTTCTCCAGACGGAAGAGACTTCGCCGCTGGCTGAGTTGGAGAATACTTTAGACCGAAGTATCCTTGGCGATGATACATTGGATTTAAAAGGGCTTTCGGAAGAAATGTTGTATTCGTCCGGTGGCAGCAGTGTGCTGGCGAACCTGATGGAGGGACATTTTATGTCCATGGTGACGGCGACTGATGAGACTGCGGAGGATGAGAGCCATTTGACGCAGATGTTTGATGACCAGGGCCAGAACCGCGAGCAGCAGATTGAGCAGCTACTCACTAATTTGCAGAATACCATCAGCAAGATGGGTGAATAGAGATACAGTATGAAGAAAATAATGAATTTTATCAAAAAAGAACCTGTTTTTTGTGCGGCATGCCTGCTGATGCTGGCATCCGCTTTTTTTGTGACGCCGAATAAAGAATATTTCGGCTACATTGATTATAAAGTCCTGGCACTTCTGTTCTGCCTGATGGCAGTGGTGGCAGGCTTAAAAGAGATGGGAATTTTTGACCGGATTGCAAGCGCGCTGAGCCGTAAGGTGACGACGGTGCGAAGCCTTACTTTGTTATTAAGCCTTGTGTGTTTCTTTGTGGCCATGGTGATTACCAATGATGTGGCGCTGATTACTTTTGTGCCTTTGACCGTCCTTATGTTAAAAGGGCAAAAAGAGGGCGATGTGATACGCGCTGTTGTAATCGAGACCATAGCGGCCAATCTGGGCAGTTGCTTAACTCCTATCGGTAATCCGCAGAATCTGTTCCTGTACGGATTCGGTGGCTATGAAGTGGGTGCGTTTTTGTGGGATATGGCGCCTGTGGTGGCGGTTTCGCTGGTGGCAGTGGTACTTCTTGCTCTTTTTACATCGGGGGAGAAGTTACAAGTAGGCGCGCAGACTGCGGAAGAACTTGATAAGGTGCAGGGTGAGTTAATCGGACCGGAGGAAGTAAATGTAGCCCCCAAACTTCCGGTGGGAAAGCTTGTGATGTACATAGTGCTTTTTGCAGTATGTCTTCTGGAAGTATTCCACGTGTTGCATTTTTTGATTGTGCTTGCAGTGGTATTCCTGGCGTTGATTATTTTTGACCGTAAAATCCTTTTAAAAGTGGATTATATGCTTCTGGCAACATTTATAGCTTTCTTTGTTTTTATCGGTAATTTGGGCCAAATAGAGAGCGTGAGAGGATTGCTTGAAGAACTGCTTGCGGGCAGAGAGATTCTTGTGGGCATTACGGCGTCCCAGGTGTTTAGTAACGTGCCTGCGGCAATGCTGCTTGCGGAGTTCTCTACAGATATTAAGGGGCTTCTCTGGGGCGTTAATATCGGTGGTCTGGGTACGTTGATTGCGTCAATGGCGAGTTTGATTTCTTATAAAATTTACGCCAACCGTCAGGAAGCGCAGCGTGGCAAATATATGGGCTGGTTTTCGCTGTATAACTTTGGTTTGCTTGCGTTGTTTGTGGTGTTGGTAGTGTTTTGTGATTGGCGGTAGGCCGATTGTGAAGTTTGAGGGATAGGAGAATGAAGCTAGAGATTCTAAAAAAATATAAGAATATACGATGCGTTCAATGCGGTTCCGCGAAATCACCATGGGATGAAAGATGCCCGATTTGTGCGGAGTTAGAGACGAGACATCCCCTTGCATTGAAACCCTATAAGAGAAAAGTGGTACTGACTTATGCAGGAATTGTCGCGGCAATCGTTTTTATCATTTTTATGATTATATTTTCGATTGTGCGGGAGTGTACTTATCAGAAGTATTCGAAGATAGCCGAAAACAACTACAAGGTCGAAAGAAATGAGGCGGCGGTGCGAAGCTATGAAATTATTCTGGAGCGGTTCCCGGGTTGCGTGCGCGCCCAGGACAGAATG
Organism: Lachnospiraceae bacterium; assembly: GCA_017622505.1. Lineage (GTDB taxonomy): Bacteria > Bacillota > Clostridia > Lachnospirales > Lachnospiraceae > UBA3766. The sequence continues at coordinate 13,269 of JAGAQZ010000027.1, read as the reverse complement.
ACGGAGATTCTCGTTGAAATGGCAAACAACGGTGAGATTAGCGAGGAAGAGGGATATACCTACTTTTTAAAGTACTCAGGTTATATGACCCGCGAGAATTACGATACTTTGTGGGATGAGCTGGTTTATTATTACGGGCAATAAAATGCCGGGAAAGAGTGGTTAGAATCATGACAATCATTACATTAAGAAAAGGCGAAGGCAGATTGTTGAAAGCCGGCGGCCTTTGGGTATTTGACAATGAAATAGCAGATGTAAAAGGCGAGTTTGAAAACGGCGACTTGGTGGCGGTGCAGGATTTTGACGGCTACCCCATGGGAACCGGTTTCATTAATGTGAATTCCAAAATACGTGTGCGTATGCTGACCCGCAATGCGCAGGCTGTCATTGATGAGGAGTTCTTTTATAAAAGGGCGAAAAACGCCTGGGAATATCGCAAGAAAACTGTGGATACTTCCAGCTGCAGAGTGATTTTCGGAGAGGCAGATTTTCTGCCCGGTTTTGTAATGGACAAGTTTGAAGACGTGCTTGTGGTGCAGTCTCTTGCCCTGGGTATCGACCGCTGGAAAATGGCCATTGTGGAAGGTATGAAGCGCGCATTGGCAGAGGACGGTATTGTGATTCGCGGTGTATACGAGCGAAGCGATGCCAGAGAGCGCGTGAAAGAAGGACTTCCGCAGGTAAAAGGTTTTATCGGGGAAGAATTCGATACCACAGTGCAGATTGCGGAAAACGGTGTAAAATACTGGGTAGATATTAAGGATGGTCAGAAGACAGGGTTCTTCCTGGATCAGAAGTATAACCGTCTGGCAATTCAGAAACTCTGTAAGGATGCGCGTGTGCTTGACTGCTGTACCCATACGGGGTCCTTTGCATTGAACGCAGGGATTGGCGGTGCGAAAGAGGTGCTTGGTATTGATGTGTCCGATTTGGCAGTGGAACAAGCGACGGAGAATGCCAAGTTAAACGGCCTTGAAAACGTGGTGCGTTTTGAAGTAGACAATGTATTCGACCTGCTTCCCAGACTGGAGGCGGAAGGTCAGAAGTTCGATGTGGTAATTTTAGATCCGCCTGCATTCACCAAGTCCAGAGCGTCTGTAAAGAATGCAATAAAAGGGTATCGCGAGATTAACTTGCGTGCCATGAAACTTGTAAAAGACGGAGGGTTCCTTGCGACCTGCTCTTGCTCACATTTTATGACCTATGAATTGTTTACCGCAACGATTCATCAGGCAGCGAATATGGTGCATAAGCGCCTGCGCCAGGTGGAATTTAAGACGCAGTCACCGGATCACCCGATTCTGTGGGCTGCGGAAGAATCATATTATCTGAAATTTTATGTATTTCAGGTATGCGACGAATTTTAAGAGGAGGTTAATATGAGAATTCTAGTAGTTGTAGATATGCAGAATGATTTTATAGATATGGCGCTTGGAACCAAAGAGGCGGTTGCGATTGTGCCTAATGTAGTTGCAAAAATTACTGAAGGCGACTGGGACAAAGTATATGTAACCTATGATACTCACGGGGAGAATTATATGGAGACGTCCGAGGGTAAAAATCTTCCGGTGCCCCACTGTATCAAGGGGACAAAGGGATGGGAATTAAATGAGGAAGTGGAGACAGCGTTGAAGTCAGTAATCTGTCCTGTGGTGAGAGTAGAGAAGCCGACCTTTGGCTCGCTGGATTTGGCTGCCCTTGTGAGACAGGATTATTCCGAAAAAGACTGTGCGGTTGATTTGGTGGGACTTTGCACGGATATTTGCGTGGTTTCCAATGCATTGCTTTTGAAGGCTAACTTACCGGAGATGCCGATTTTTGTAGATTCAACATGTGTAGCAGGAGTGACGCCGGAAAGCAATGACGCGGCACTGACCACTATGAAAATGTGCCAGATTCAGGTATTATAGGAGGTTTTTATGCAGGCAAATTGTGACGAATGCGCTCATCTTTATTATGATGAGGATTATGAAGAATACTTATGTGCGGCGGATATGGACGAGGACGATTATGCCCGTTTGATGAATAACCCCCGCAGCACCTGTCCCTTTTATCAGAATGGAGACGAGTACAGGGTGGTACGCAAACAAATGTAAGGAGGGCTTATGGACGAGAAAATCAAGGTATTAAAAGAATGGATTGATAACAGCAACAACATAGTTTTCTTTGGGGGCGCAGGTGTGTCTACAGAAAGCGGTATCCCTGATTTTCGAAGCGTAGACGGACTTTATAATCAGAAGTACGATTATCCGCCGGAGACGATTCTGAGCCATACTTTCTTTTGGCGTAAAACCGATGAGTTTTATCGTTTTTATCGTGATAAAATGATTATCGACAATGTAAAACCCAATGCGGCCCATTTGAAACTGGCTGAGTGGGAAGCGCAGGGCAAGTTAAAAGCAGTTATTACCCAGAATATTGACGGTTTGCATCAGCTGGCCGGCAGCAAGGAAGTGCTGGAGCTTCATGGCAGCGTGCATCGAAATTATTGTCATAAGTGTCATGCCTTTTATGGTATTGAGGCTATCACCGGTTGCGAAGGTGTACCAAAGTGTCCGTCTTGCGGTGGTGTGATTAAGCCGGATGTGGTTTTATACGAAGAGGGATTGGATGATATGACAATTACCAAATCCATCCAATACATCGCCAATGCGGATATATTAATTATCGGTGGCACTTCTTTGGCAGTGTGGCCGGCAGCAGGCTTGATTGATTATTATCGCGGTGATAAACTGGTTTTAATAAATAAGTCGCAGACTCAGCGCGAGACCCGTGCAAATCTTGTGATTGAGGGCAAGATAGGGGAAGTGATGGGAGAATTATAATATGGAAATCCATGTAAATGATATTGTTAAATTAAAAAAACAACATCCTTGTGGCAGCTTCGAGTGGAAGGTTTTGCGCGAAGGCGCGGATTTTCGTTTGCAGTGCGAGGGTTGCGGTCATCAGGTTATGATGGCGAGAAAAGTCTTGGAGAAGAGTGTGAAAGAAGTGAAAGCTGCGAAATAACTGTCTATGTGTAGGAGAAGATATAATGAATAAAAAAAGAATGGCCAACATCGAACTTTTAAGAATCGTTGCTATGATATTTGTGGTAATCCTGCACTATCTGGGCAAAGGTGGAACACTTTTGCCTTGGGGAGATGCAAATTTCATGACAAATACTTGGATTGCCTGGTTTATTCAAGCATTTGCTTTGGTTGCAGTTAATGTATATGTTTTAATTGGCGGATATTTTCTGACAGACAGTTCTTTTAAAATTAGCCGGATTTTGAAATTATGGTTGCAGATATTCTTTTATTCTGCGGGAATCTGGTTGATTTTCCTTTTGCTTGGGCAAGTCCCTGAAATGTATAGCGGTGCATACTGGGTATCTATGTTTATGCTTCCTGTAACTTCAGGACATTACTGGTTTGCATCTTCCTATATATTCTTGTGTCTGTTGGCACCCTTTTTGGGGCTTGCTGCGCGTAAGATGACCAAGAAGCAATTGATGACTTGTATCGCTGTTTTATTACTTTTGTTTTCCAGATTGTGGCGAATTATCTTGCCCATGTCTACCCCTATTGATGATAGAGGATATGGCATTCTGTGGTTTGTTACTCTTTTTATGATTGCGGCATATATTCGATTACATGTACATATAAAAGGCAAGTGGGTAAAACCATTATTGATTTATGTAATTTCTTCGGTTTGTCTCTTTTTATCATTGCCGGTAATCGGTGTGATTACGCAGTCAATCGGTAAGATGGAGCAGTTTTACGCTGTCTTTTATGAGTATAACGCGCCGTTTACGATTATTGGCGCTGTTGCACTGTTTGTAGCCTTTTTAAATATGAATATTAAGTCAGATAAGCTGGGTAAGGTGATTAATGTCTTTGCATCTGCTACTTTTGGCGTTTATCTGTTGCATGAACATGTTTTATTAAGGAACTGTTGGACCGGTGTGTGGAAGGTGCAGGAATATTATCCGACATCAAAGTTTATTTTACATTTTATTGTTGTAGTTGCCTGTGTATATTTGGCGGGAACGATTATAGATTTGATTCGCGGATTATTGTTTGGCGCAATTTCAAAGTTGTTTAGACTGAATAAAGTATCGGATAAATTATCCGGAATTGATAGATTTTTTAACGGCGATAAAGAGGAGAAATAAAATGGCAAAAAAGAATCGGGTCATAGATATAATCCTATGTGCAATGCTGGTTTTATTGCCGTTCTTGCATGTAAATATAGGATTGAGCGTGGCCGATCAAGGATATAATTTAATAAATTTTGAAAGCTTTCCGGATATGAATCAAACGTGGATGATTGCTACATTAGTGGCAAACCTTGTCGGAAAGTTATTCACGTATTTGCCCTTTGGACATTATATGCTTGGAATGAATGTGTATTGCACACTGCTGTTGTCGATTACGGTTGTTCTTGTGTATATAGTGTTAAAAAAGGATTACAACAGATACGGCGTTTTTCTCGGACTGATTATTGCAATTTGCCTCAGCTGGGCACCGAAGGTTACCTTATACCAGTATTTGTCGTACTATTTATTTAGTTGCGGTGCGGTTCTTTTGGTGCAGGGGCTTATAAAAGAGAAAAAAGTGCTGATGTATTTGGCCGGTATTCTTTTGGGCATAAATCTGTTTGTGAGATTTCCTAATATTTTACAGGTCTCGCTGATTGTTGTAGTATTTATGGCTGCATTCATAAAGAAAAATGAGATTAAGGCCCTTGGCCTGAATGTTTTATGTTGTATTGCCGGTTGGTGTACAATTACGGTTCCGGTTATTTTGGCAATAGAGATTGTATGCGGCAGGGGCACCTATGTTGGCATGGTGCAGAGTCTATTTGCTATGACGGAAAGCGCTACAAGTTATCACCGCTTGCAATGTTGCGCTCGGTATATGCCGGATATATTGAAAATTTAAAATGGTTTATATGGTTTGTGGTGGCAGCAGGCATTGGTACGTTGGTGTATGGTTTTTTACGTAAAAAGTGGCAAAAGGTGACGTGCTATGTATTTCTGGCATTGGGAGTTCTTTTTATTTTGAGAGTATATTGGTATTGGGGTATTATGAACATCCAATATACAAGCTATTCATCGGTGATGGTTTGGGGGACATGCTTTTTAATTCTCTCCATATTGATATTGTTTTCTGTTTTGTGTTTTAAGAAATATGGTTTAACGAAGAGATTATATGCAGTTGCGGGTTTGGTAATTATTTTTATAACACCTCTCGGAAGTAATAATGCATTGTTTTCGAACTATAATAATTTATATTTTCTTGCACCTGTTGTGCTGGGAAGTATTATGGATTTAGCGCTGGCGTACAATGTAAAAGAGAAAGAAGGAAGGCGGAAGATTTGGCGTTTTTCGGCGTTGCCCATTGCTTTTGTTAGCGGTTTGCTTGTTTTGGTTGTTTTGTTCCAAACATTTATGTTTCATATCTTTTTTGTATTTGGTGATGTAGGCATTACGGGCGAAGCAAAAGCTGTGGTGCCGGGAAATGAGAGGCTGGCCGGGATTTATACTACGGAAGCCAATGCAAAGGGAATTGGGGAATTGACTGCTTTCTTCAAGGAATTTGATTTAAAAGACAAAGCGTGCATTGTTTGGTCTCATTCTCCTATTTTATATTATGCATTGGATTTAGAATGTGCTATCGGACACACTTGGCCAATGTTGGATTCTTATTCCTATGCGGAATTTGTCGGAGATTTGACGGACAATGAGGAATATCCAATTGTGATATACGAGGCACAATATTATCCGGATTTGTTGTCGAATGCGGAGAAATTGGATGATAAAACGTATTGGATTAGCGAATTATTGGATGAAGGTGAATATCAAGAAGTATTTAGAAATCAGTATTATGTTGTTTGCGTGCCGGAGAATTAGAATATTAATTTTTAAGTGTTATAAAAATAAAAAAACGCTTGAAAACCCTTGAAAAGTGTGTTATCATAATTTTCCGTGATGTAATAAAATTCCTTGCTCCCTGCATAAAAGCAAGGGGCCAGAGACCAAAAGGAGGTAACAAGCATGAACAAGTATGAATTAGCTGTTGTTGTCAATGCTAAAATCGAAGAAGATGAAAGAGTAGCTGTTGTGGACAAGTGCAAGGCTCTCATCGAAAGATTCGGTGGTACAATCACTAACGTAGACGACTGGGGCAAGAAGTTATTAGCTTACGAAATCCAGAAGATGCGCGAAGGGTACTACTATTTCATCGCTTTCGAAGCTGAATCTACTGCGCCCATCGAAATCGAAAATCGAGTTCGTATTATGGACAATGTAATCAGATACTTATGCGTTAGACAGGACGAAGCATAGAAAGTAGGTATAATATGAATAAAGTTATTCTTATGGGTCGTTTAACAAGAGATCCCGATGTAAGATATTCTCAGGGTGAGAACTCTATGGCAATTGCCAGATATACACTTGCAGTAGACAGAAGATTTAACCGTGGTGGCGACGAGAACAATACAGATTTTATCAATATTGTTGCATTCGGTAAAGCCGGTGAATTTGCTGAGAAATATTTACACAAGGGAACTAAGGTATTGGTAACCGGACGTATTCAGACCGGAAGCTATACCAACAAAGATGGTCAGAAGGTTTATACAACAGATGTTGTTGCGGAAGACCAGGAATTCGCTGAAAGCAAGAATGCTTCTTCAGGCGAAGGGGGTTCAGGTAATTACACAAGAAGTAGCGCGCCTGTTGCGGCAGATGGAGACTTCATGAGCATTCCGGAAGGAATTGTTGAGGAATTACCGTTTAGTTAAGTGTTTATGGATTTCAGATAGGAGGCAATATTATGGCATTCGTTAAAGCAGATAAATCCGATTCTCCCATGAAGAGAAAAGGCGGAATGCGCAGAAGAAAGAAAGTTTGCGTTTTCTGTGGTAAGGATAATGTTATTAGTTACAAGGATACTGCTAAATTAAAGAGATACGTATCCGAAAGAGGTAAGATTCTTCCCAGAAGAATCACCGGAAACTGTGCTAAGCATCAGAGAGCGTTGACAGTTGCAATCAAGAGAGCACGTCACGTTGCACTTATGCCTTACTCAGTAGATTAATGTAAATAAAAGCCAATCATCGTAAGATGGTTGGCTTTTTTGTTTGCTCAAGGTAGATTTTTTGATAATAGATTTGTTGCGTAAATGTTGTAAAATGGCGTTTTCTGTAGAAACGCCCCTAAATATAGTATAAAAAAGAAACGATATCCAAAATAATGTTATGGAAGTTCTGCTTGGAAAATGGTATAATCATATCGTATGGGTTAGTACATATTTCAGAAGGTTATTCATAGAGGACGAAAGATAATATAAGAGGGTTGCTATGTCAAAGAATGTAAAACTTAAAGGAAGATTTCGTACTTACAAAATAACATTGTATGTTATGGGAATTATACTTGCACTGATGACGGTAGGCATCTATTTTATCGATTACAGAGCGGGTATTATTCTTAATGTATTTGTCTTGTTATATTTTGGTGGACTTTTATTTTCGAATTTAAAGAGCAAACAGTTTGTCATCAATGAGTTGATTAGTTTTGCCACGGAATACGGTCAGGTACAAAGACAGATTCTGCGCGAATTACAGCTTCCGCATGCGCTTTTAGACCAAAGCGGAAAGGTGATTTGGACAAATATTGAGTTTGAGAAATTGGTAGATGAAGAGAAGGGGTATCGTAAGTCGATCACAAATCTTTTTCCGTCCATCACGATGGACAAGCTTCCTTTGGAGGAAGAAGAAACTCAATATGAAGTTTCGTATGGCGAGCGTGATTTCCTTGCACAGATGAAGCGTATCAGCGTCACGGATATGATTCAGAACAGCGAAATGATCGAAGTGGAAGATGAACACAGTTTTATCATTGGATTGTACCTGTTTGATGAAACTGCATTGAAGATTGCCTTGCGTGAGAACGATGACCAGAGTCTTGCGGTTGGTATGATTTATTTGGATAATTATGAAGAAGCACTGGAAGGCGTGGAAGAAGTGCGTCGTTCCCTTTTGCTTGCTTTGATTGACCGTAAAATTAACAAATATGTTGCGTCTGTAGACGGTATTGTGAGAAAGCTTGAGAAGGACAAATATTTGTTGATTCTTCGTAAAAAGGCCGTTACCCAGTTAAAAGAAAACAAATTCGAAATTTTGGAAGATGTTAAAACCGTTAATATCGGTAATGAAATTGCAGTTACTTTGAGTATCGGTATCGGTTTGGGCGGACTTACCTACAGCCAGAATACTGAGTTTGCCAGAGCTGCAATTGACCTTGCATTAGGTAGAGGCGGTGACCAAGTAGTTGTTAAGATTCCGGGCAATATCCAGTACTTTGGTGGAAAGAGCCAGCAGGTGGAGAAGAGTACCCGTGTAAAAGCCCGTGTAAAAGCCCAGGCATTGAAAGAAATCATCGAGGCAAAAGACCAGTTGTTTGTTATGGGCCATCGTATGGCGGATGCGGACAGCTTTGGTGCAGCCGTGGGTATTTATACAATAGCGAAGTCTATGCAACGTAAGGCGCACATCGTAATGAATGAAGTAAATACTTCATTGCGTCCTATGGTTGACTTGTTTATGCAGAGTCCTGATTATGATGAAGATATGATTCTTACCAGCCAGGAAGCGTTAGAGAAGGTTGGAAACAATGCGGTACTTGTGGTTGTGGATATTAACAAGCCTTCCATTACGGAATGCCCTGAATTGTTAAAGCATTGTAAGGCGATTGTGGTATTGGATCATCACAGACAGGGTGAGGAAACCATTGATAATGCAACGCTCTCGTACGTAGAGCCCTATGCATCATCGGCATGTGAAATGGTTGCGGAGATTTTACAATATGTGGAAACCGGCACCAAGATTAAGTCAATGGAAGCGGATTGTCTCTATTCCGGCATTATGATTGATACCAATAATTTTATGACTAAAACCGGTGTGCGTACCTTTGAAGCAGCGGCATTCCTGCGCCGTAACGGTGCAGATGTTACCCGCGTGCGTAAGTTGTTCCGCGAGGAAGCTTCTGAGTATATGGCGAAGGCAAAGACGATTCGTGATACTATGATTTACCGTAATGATTATGCGATTTCAATCTGCGACGGAACCGGATGCGAGAGCCCTACCATCGTTGCGGCACAGGCTGCAAACGAGTTGCTGAATATTAATGGCGTGAAAGCGAGTTTCGTATTTACGGAATATCAGGACAAGGTATATTTAAGTGCGCGTTCGATTGATGAATTGAATGTCCAGATTGTAATGGAGCGTCTTGGCGGCGGCGGTCATATGAATATCGCCGGTGCACAGTTTACGGAAGTTGGCGTGGATGAAGCGGTGAAACGACTTCAGGAAACTTTGGATGAGATGATTGAGAATAAAGATATATAAATTTTACGATAGTGATATGTGATTGTAACAGAAGAGAAACTTTTTTATTTAACTAAAAGATAACTATGATGCGAAATGCAAAAGTGTTACAATTGAGCTACTCACGAAAAGTTCTAAGAATGAAACGGAGAGAAAGAAATGAAAGTAATTTTATTGCAGGATGTAAAAGCCCTTGGTAAAAAGGGCGATATGGTAGAAGTAAGCGATGGCTACGCAAGAAATTTTATCTTAAAGAAAAAAGTGGGTGTGGAAGCCAACGAAGCCAATATGAATGATTTGAAATTACAGAAGGCGAACCAGGAAAAGATTGCCAAGGAACAGTATGAAGCTGCGGTTGCTTTGGGTAAGGAATTGGAAGAAATTACCGTGAAAGTAACTGTAAAAGCAGGCGAAGGCGGTAAGGTGTTCGGTGCGGTAACAGCCAAAGAAATTTCACAGGAATTGAAAGCGCAGTTTGGCAAGGATGTAGATAAGAAGAAGATTCAGTTGCAGGATTCGATTAAGAACATCGGAAGTTTTGAAGTTCCTGTGAAACTTCATACTAAGGTTACAGCGAAATTAAGCGTTAAAGTAGATGCACAGTAAGGGGATATACAATGGATGAAGCAGTAGTCAAAAGAGTATTGCCCCATTCGACAGAAGCAGAGCAATCGGTAATTGCAGCCATGTTAATGGATGCGGAAGCTATTACAGCAGCGGCTGAAGTAATCAGCGGAGAAGATTTTTATAATAAACAATACGGATTGCTTTTTGATACGATTGTGGAATTGCAGGGAAACACCGGCGGTTCTGTCGATTTGGTGGTTTTACAGAATAGATTAAAAGAAAAAGATGCACCGCCTGAGGTAAGCAGTTTGGAATATGTCCGTGATATTATGGATATGGTTTTCACATCTGCCAAGGTTAAGGATCATGCAGAGATTGTACGGCAGAAGGCGGTTCTTCGTAAACTGATTCGTACAACGGAAGCTATTGCAGATACCTGTTATGCAGGGAAAGAAGATGTAGAAAGCATTCTGGAAGAAACCGAGAAGAAGGTTTTTGATATTGTGCAGCGTCGTAATACCGGTGATTTTGTGCCAATTAAGCAGGTTGTTATGAACGCGCTGAATATGATTGAAAAGGCAGCCAAAAACAAAGGCGCAATTACGGGTGTGCCTACAGGTTTTACGGATTTGGATTATTCTACGGCCGGATTTCAGCCTTCTGACCTGATTTTGATTGCGGCACGTCCTTCTATGGGTAAAACGGCATTTGCCTTAAATTTGGCCCTTCACGCGGCGTTAAAGTGCCAGAAATCGGTTGCGGTATTCAGTTTGGAAATGTCCAAGGAACAGTTGGTGAACCGTTTGTTTGCCATGGAGTCCAAAGTTAATTCCCAGAACCTTCGAACCGGTAAGCTCTCTGATAAAGAATGGGCGCAGTTGGTGGAAGGTGCGTTGGCGGTTGGTGATGCGAAGCTTATTATCGATGATACGGGTAGTATTAGTATTTCAGAGTTGCGTTCTAAGTGCCGTAAGTTTAAATTAGAACATGGTTTGGATATGATTATGATTGACTACTTGCAGTTGATGACGGGTAGCGGTAAATCAGATTCCAGACAGCAGGAAGTATCAGATATTTCACGTTCATTAAAGGCTCTTGCGAGAGAGTTAAATGTACCCGTCATTGCATTGTCGCAGTTGAGCCGTAAAGTGGAAGAAAGACCGGACCATCGTCCGATGATGTCAGACTTGCGTGAATCCGGAGCAATTGAGCAGGATGCTGACGTTGTAATGTTCATTTACCGTGATGATTACTATAATAAAGATACGGACAAACCCGGTGTGGCTGAAATTATTATTGCAAAACAGCGTAACGGCCCCATTGGTACGATTGAGCTGGCATGGTTGCCGGATTATACACAATTCAAGAATCTTGCGAAATAAACGCATTAAAGTACGAAAGAAAAGAACAAATCATAATCGGTTTGTTCTTTTTTCGTTGTTTAAGATGCTGCGGATAAAGAAGTGCGTAAGCACTTATCAAATTTTATAAAAAATATTACATAAATGGATTAAAAGAATCAGAAAGGAGTATTTTTATGGTAGAAACAATGTATTTTATTTCAGAGGCTGCAAAAGAAGTGAAGGTGGAAAATCACGTATTGAGATACTGGGAGGAGGAATTGAATCTTCCTGTCAAAAGGAACGAGCAGGGGCATCGTTATTACACCAAAGAGGATATTGAGCGTTTCATTTACATTAAGCAATTAAAAGAAGAAGGGCTTCAATTAAAGGCAATCAGAAACCTTTTAGAGAAGCAGGGCGTTGTAGAGGAGAAGACCATTGATCCGGTTGTCAAAAAGAATGTGTCTCCGCAATTGATGATTCTTAATTCCAACAAGTTAAAGCCGAAACGTACTTTTGATGTTGTGGATGAGGACAAGCAGGAGAAGGCATATCGCTTGCAAATGTTGTTAAAAGCTATGATAGCAGAGGCAGTAAGCGAAAATAACCGTGAATTAGGAAATGATATTAAAGAAATTGTACAGAAAGAGATGGATTATCAGTTTCGAATGCAGGAGGAGCGGGAAGAAGAACGCGAGAAACAACGTGTAGAACGTGAGAATGCACATTATACTCGCATTGATGAATTATTGCGAGAGAAACTTCCGAATAAAAGAAAAAAGCATTCACTTTGGTGAATGCTTCCTTCGTTATTAAAATTATAATAATTAACCTTCTGTAATAGCTTCTGCAGGACAAGCATCTGCACAACCACCGCAATCGATGCAAGCGTCTGCGTCGATAACATACTTGTCAGCGCCTTCGCTGATAGCTTCTACGGGGCACTGTGCTGCACAAGCACCACAAGATACACAAGAATCACCAATTACATATGCCATGTTAAAACCCTCCTTGAATAGTACGAATATGCTTACATATTTAAGCCTATCATTATTTTAATACAAATATTTTTGAATATCAAGTGGTTATAAACAACCTAACAGTGATATGTTTTAAAAATTTGAATAAAAACATTTAATTATTCTGTTTTGTTTCACTAATTGCACGCAAAACAATCTGTTTTTTCTCTAAAACAAGGTTTTTATCTGCTGCAGGAACACCTTCTAAAGGATAAGGAATACCTAACTTCTCATATTTGGGAATGCCCATTGTATGATAAGGAAGAATGTCCAAAGCGTGAAGAGTGGTTAATTCGCCTAAAAATGCACCCAATCGGTACAAGTCTTCGTCGTCGTCCGTAACACCGGGGACTAAAACATGGCGCACCCACAAATCTTTGCCCTTGTCGGATAAATATCTGGCAAATGCAAGGATATTTTCGTTAGAGTGGGCAGTGAGCTTGCGATGCTTCTCGTTGTCGATGTGCTTTAAGTCAAGCATAATTAAGTCTGTGACTTTCAAGAGGGCATCTAATTTCTTTACCCATTCCGGATTGTTCGGATTATGGCAAATACCTGAAGTATCAAGGCAGGTATGAATGCCGTTTTCGTGAAATTTTGTAAAAAGTTCGATTAAAAAATCAATCTGCATCAAGGGTTCGCCACCGGTAGCGGTTACTCCACCATTGCCATAGAAAGCTTTGTTGCGTTCAAAACGTGCCCAAAGGTCGTTAACAGAATACTGTTCTCCTTCACCAGGAGTCCAGGTGTCCGGATTGTGGCAATATGCGCATCGCATAGGGCATCCTTGGAAGAATATTACAAATCGAACCCCCGGGCCGTCAACGGCACCGAAGGTTTCGATTGAGTGAATATATCCTTTATTCATTTAGTTCTTATAAAGACTCGTGGAATGTTCTGGAAATAACATCCATCTGCTGTTCACGAGTAAGTTTGATAAAGTTTACTGCGTAACCGGATACACGGATTGT
>JAGAQZ010000026.1 GCA_017622505.1 Lachnospiraceae bacterium | reverse complement strand
TTTTATTTGATTATATGCAACCGGTCGGAGAAATAGGACATGCAGGAGGATGTGGATATGGGTTTGGATAAAAAGGAGGAAGCGAAATTGCTGCCTGCATATGGGAGAAAGCGGATTCTGCTTCTGGCAGATGCGTACAAAGAGCTTTCATATTCTTTTCGGGAGATGGAAGCAGAAGCACCTACAGGCATTATGGACCGCAGGGAACTTGTTTTTCAAAAAATTTTACATGAGAACCGAAGAATTATGGAACTGCGCCTTAAGGAAATGGCCAAAAGTATGGAGGAGTTGGCGGAGGAAAGCCTGACCTACAGTGTGCCGAATGCCAGAAAAGTACGGATTTTAAAAAATGGCTTATCCAAACACGGTATTCTTTTAAAAGAAATCTTTCTGCTTCGGCGAAAAGGAGCACTGCAGTTTGTATTGACCATGCGCGGCCAGCGGAATGCGGATTACACCACTGAGGACATTGCCGGCGTTTTGACGGAATTGTTTGGGTTTCCTTTGGTATCGGCTAAGGAGAATTTGTTTTTTGTGGCGTATGAATATGATACATATGTGTTTGAAAGCCGCGGGCGTTTCCAATTTAAAACAGGGATTGCCGTGGCTACCAAGGAAAACGAGGCGGTGTCAGGAGATAATTGTCTTGTGTATGATGTCACGGGAACCAAAAAAGTTTGTATGATTTCAGACGGGGCCGGCTCAGGCGCGGAGGCATGTCGCGATAGCGAGAGGGTATTGGAACTGGTGGAAAAATATCTGGATACCGGTTTTACCATGCAGGAAGCGGCGGATATGGTGAACAGTCTTTTTGTCGCCCAGGGAAGGGAACAGAATATGCCTACATTGGACGTGGGTATATTGGACTTGGTGGAAGGGACTGTGGCGTTTCGTAAGTACGGGGCCTGTGACAGTTATATCCGTCGGGACGATACAATAGAGCGGGTTAAAAATATAGGCTTCCCGTTGGGCTTTCATGTGAACGGTTTGGAAGGTGAAAATGGAGTATACATAGCGGATACATTAAAAAGTGAGATTGATACAGATGGCTTGTTTGATACCATCTATGAACTGACGGAAGGGAATTGCATATTGATGATTTCAGACGGTGTCCTGGAGTGTTACGGAGACGAAAAATCACTTCTGCAGACCTTTGCCAAGATGGAGATTGACGATGTGGAGGAAGCAGCAAATTTCCTGATGCAATGTACAATCCGCAGATGCGCAGGCCGGATTCGCGACGATATGACCATTGTGGTAGGGAAACTGACAGCGGTTGTTTCGTGATGCTTTGTAAAATAGTTTACAACAGTTGTTAAAGGACAAACTATATGAGAAATGCGGCTATACTTGAAAATTTCACAATTTTTAGATATATTTAGAACATGGTTAAAAATGTCGCGGAATATATGAGAAAACATCATATGTTGGAAAATGGAGATACCGTAATTGTCGGTGTTTCCGGTGGGGCGGACTCGGTCTGCCTTCTTTCTGTGCTGTCAAAGCTGCAGGAGGATATGCAGCTTAACATCATTGTTGCCCATGTCAATCATATGTTTCGCGAAACCGCTGTGCGGGATGAAGAGTTTGTACAACAGCTGTGTAAAGAATTAGGTGTTCCTTGCGAGATAAAACGTGCGGACGTAGCGTCGCTGGCGAAGGAACAAGGGCTTTCTTTTGAAGAAGCGGGACGCAATGTGCGATATGCTTTTTTTGTGGAATTGCTGGAGAAATATGATGGGGATAAAATTGCGGTTGCCCACAATAAAGGTGATTGTGCGGAGACTATGCTTTTTCACTTGTTCCGCGGAAGCAGTCTGAAGGGACTTGGTGGCATCCGCCCGGTAAACGATGTTGTAATCCGTCCTTTGTTGGACGTGACCAGACAGGAGATTGAAGAGTATCTGACAGCAAATCAAATTAGTTGGCAGACTGACGAAACCAATGAATCTGTGGAATATGCAAGAAATTACATTCGCCATGAAATTATGCCTTTGGCAGAGAAATTATATGCCGGTGCCGAAGAGCGAATCGCGGATGCGGCAACAGATTTGCGGGATGCCGAGGAGTATTTGGAATATAAAACGAAAGAGGCTTATTTACAATATTGCAACTTACAGGACGGCGGTGTTTTGATTCGGGATAAAATAGTATCCGAGGAACATACTGCTATTGTTTCAAGAGTTTTATATCAGGCAATTGCGGTTATCGGAGGAACGGTCCGCGATGTGGGCAAGGTGCATGTGAAGGAAGTAATGAATTTGTTCGGATTACAGTCCGGACGGATGATTTCCTTGCCGGCAGGAATGGTGGCTTACAGGATCGCGGAAGGCATTTTTATCCGTAGAGAGAATGACGGCGGTGAATGTGCCACCGGTCGAGGTGAGGACAACAGCTTTTGTGCCGGCACTCCACAAACTGCCTTGGGAACCGGCGTTTCCATAGCGTTACTTTCAAAGGAAGACTTGGAGCGTGGCGAAGAGATTTCTTTTATGTTGCATAACTTGGGAGATGTTCGTGCAAGGCTGCTTTTAAACTACGAATTGAAAAATATTCCGCAAAAAACATATACGAAATGGTTTGATTATGATAAAATAACCAAGTGCCCTGTTTTTCGGAAGCGTACAGAAGGCGATTTTCTGACCGTAAATGATGAGGGCGGACGTAAGAAATTGAAAGAATATTTTATCCAGGAAAAGATTCCCGTGTATAAAAGAGATGAAACCTGGGTTCTGGCGGATGACAACCACATTATGTGGGTTCCTGGCTACAGAATCAGCAGTTTTTATAAAATAACGGAAGAAACGAAACGTGTTTTGGAAATTACCATAGGAGGAAGAACTGATGGAGAAAATTAAAGTGTTGATTTCAGAAGAAGAAGTGGATAAAAGAATTCGTGAAATGGCAGCGGAAATCAGCAAGAAATATGAGGGTAAAACGCTTCATTTAATTTGTGTGTTGCGTGGCGGTGCGTTTTTTATGTGTGAGCTTGCAAAGCGTCTTACCGTGCCTGTAACCATTGATTTTATGTCGGTATCAAGTTACGGTGACGGCACTGAATCAAGCGGACAGATTAAGATTGTCAAAGACTTGGATGACAGCATTGAAGGAAGAGAAGTTCTTGTGGTGGAAGATATTATTGACTCCGGAAGAACTTTAAGCAGGTTAATGGAACTCTTGGAAAGCCGCAGACCTGCCAGCCTTGCCCTTTGTACTCTGCTTGATAAGCCCGAGCGCAGGGTGGTGGAAGTTGATGTGGATTATACAGGTTTCCAGATTCCCGACCTGTTTGTGGTAGGCTACGGATTGGATTGTGCACAGAAACATCGTAACTATCCTTTTGTCGGTGTGGTAGAGATTGAATAAAAGAAAGTTGTGCAATCTGCTTTTTAATAGGTATATAAGGTACGGACGGCAGATTGCGTTGAAATAGAACATACAGATAGGAGACAACTTAGTGAATAAAGAAAGAAGAGCAGGAGTAGGACCGATTTTCTTCCTGATTGTGATTTTGGTTTTAATCGCAGTGTGGATCGGAAGTCTTGATTTCGGAAACTATTCTTTTACAAGAGGTGATTTGGAAACCGCTGTGGAAAAAGGCGAGGTGGAGTCCGTAATCATCGAACAGACCAAGGAGTCTGACGGTGGTAAAATTCAGATTGTTACTACCAACGGAACAACAAGAACCTTAAATGTTACAGACGTTAAAGGCATTGAGAATTACTTAAGAGAGAACGGCTTAGATCCTATTGTAGGGGAAGTGCCCCAGGATAACTGGTTCCTTACTTATATGTTACCGCCGTTGATTATTCTTTGTATCTGTGCATTTTTCTTTGTGATGTTTATGAATGCCCAGAGCGAGGCTGCCGGTGGCGGAAGTAAGATGATGAACTTCGGAAAGAGCCGTGCACGTATGATTAAGGACGGCAAGACAACCTTAAAAGATGTTGCCGGTTTGAAAGAAGAAAAGGATGATTTGGAAGAAATTATCAAGTTTTTAAGAGACCCCAATGCTTTTACCAAGGTTGGCGCAAGAATTCCCAAGGGTGTGCTTCTTGAGGGCCCTCCGGGAACCGGTAAAACATTACTTGCCAAGGCAATTGCAGGCGAGGCAGGCGTACCTTTTTACAGTATATCCGGTTCTGACTTTGTGGAAATGTTTGTTGGTGTGGGTGCATCCCGTGTGAGAGATTTGTTTGAAGAGGCAAATGCCAACAAGCCTTGTATTGTTTTTATTGATGAAATTGATGCCGTAGCAAGACGCCGCGGTACCGGTATGGGTGGTGGCCACGATGAGCGTGAGCAGACTTTGAACCAGTTGCTGGTAGAAATGGACGGTTTCGGTGAGAACAGCGGAATTATCGTGCTTGCTGCAACCAACCGTGTAGATATTCTTGACCCGGCGATTCTTCGTCCCGGACGTTTTGACCGTAAAATCAGAGTGGGCAGACCTGATGTGGGAGGACGTGAAGAAATTCTTAACGTACATGCTAAGAATAAGCCCCTTGGCGATGATGTGGATTTGAAGAAGATTGCACAGACTACCGCAGGATTTACAGGTGCGGATTTGGAGAACCTTTTAAATGAAGCGGCAATCCTTGCGGCCAAGGAAGACCGTGCATATATCAAGGAAGAAGATGTTACCAAGGCATTCTTAAAGGTGGGCATCGGAACCGAGAAGAAAAGCAAGGTGGTTTCTGAGAAGGAAAGAAAGATTACCGCATATCATGAGTCCGGACATGCGATTTTGTTCCACGTATTGCCTGATATGGACCCCGTATATACAGTGTCTATTATCCCTACAGGCGGAAGTGCGGCAGGTTATACCATGCCTTTGCCTGAAAAAGATGAAATGTTCCATACCAAGGGTCAGATGAAACAGCACATTATGGTTTCTTTGGGCGGACGTATTGCCGAAGAGTTGATTTTTGATGATATTACCACAGGCGCATCCAGTGATATCCGCAAGGCAACACAGGTTGCCCGCGATATGGTTATGGTTTATGGTATGTCAAACTTAGGTGTTATCAACTATGACAGCGACGGTGATGAAGTATTCATCGGCCGTGATTTGGCCCAGACCAGACCTTACAGTGAGAAGATTGCCGGCGATATTGATATGGAAGTCAAAGCAATCATCGATGAATGTTACGCTAAAGCCAAAGATATTATTACCGAGCATATGGATATTTTACATGCTTGTTCCGAGCTGCTTCTTGAGAAAGAACGTATCACAAGAGAAGAATTTGAAGCATTGTTTGAGAACCGTGGTGAAGCTTAATAGGAGCTTTGCTTACGTAAAGAAGCGCTGTTGGCAAAATGCTTAAAAAAATAAAAAAACGAACCTTAAAAGTCGTCATTGTGAAAAATGGCGACTTTTCTTTGTGCAAAATTACTGAAAACAAATACAAGGTTTTGTAATATTTGTGAATTCCGTGGATTGCGAAAGGGGGTATCGGGTGCTATACTTCTAGATGTAACCCCCCCAATACATTATAGTTTTTTGCTATACCCCATAAGAGAAATACCTTCTCTAAAAAGGACAGTTCATTTATGAATTGTCTTTTTTTCTTTGTGTGGAAAAGTGTGCCCGGCTGTATTCTATGTTATTGAATGCTGTGCAGATATTTTATATTCCAACAGAACGCGCTCTCGCTCGAGTGAAACCGTAGCGGATACTAAACTCACCAAACGAATACAATTCGTTTGTTCGTTAAGTACCGACGCTTTCACACGGTTCTTTATGGAATAAAAATATCTGCACAGCATACAAAGAAAAGCTCCCGGGCGCATTTTAATTGCATATAAAAATTCAATTCATAAAAAAGGTGTTGACAGATTTTCTAAAACATATTAAGATAACAGCGTTACGTAACATTGTTATCTAAGGTGAAATGAATGGGTGCAGATAAAGAAACCAGAGAAAAGTTAATAGACAGTGCCCGCAGGGAGTTTATGGAGAAGGGATATAATAAGGCTTCTCTTCGTAAAATTTGTGCGGACGCGGGAGTGACCACCGGTGCGTTGTATTTCTTCTTTGAGGATAAGGAGGCTTTGTTTGGAGCAATTGCTGACGGACCTTATAATGAATTGATTGCAATTCTTAAGAGCCACTTTGAAGAGGATGAAGCATTGATGGAGCAGCCCTATGATGCAGAGGAAGGCGATCACGACGCATTCGTAGAAGAACTGGTGCATCATTTGTATCAGAACTACGATGTCTTCCATATGCTTCTTACCAAGGCACAGGGGTCTAAGTATGAGAATGCAGTGGATGATTTGGCAGATATTTTGGATGAGACATATACAAAGATGTCTGCGAAAATGGGTTCTCATTACGGCGGAAAAGTAAACAAGGCTATGGTCCACTGGTTGACGCATATGATTTTAGATGCGTTTATTCATATGATTACCCACGAGAAAGATGAGAAGAAAGCACTTGCGCATATTAAGAAAGTAATGAATTTTATAACAAAGGGCTGGACAGCCGTAATAGATAAGTAGCCGCGAAATAGCGGTTTACTTTTTAAACATAACATAACAGTGTTATGTTATGTGGTTATTTGAAGGGAGTCTTCCGGGACTCCTTATAACATAACACTCACATAACAATGTTATGTTACAAAGCAGCAAATATTAAATTGAAATATATTCACCAATAAGGCGGCAAATATGTATTTAGAAATCAAGGATGTGAAGAAAAGTTACGGTAAGGATTCCAGCTATATTCAGGTTTTAAAAGGTGTGACCACCGGTGTAGAGCAAGGACAGATGTGTGTTATCCAGGGCACCAGCGGCAGCGGTAAGTCAACTCTTTTAAACTGCATCGGCGGATTGGATACTATGGATTCCGGTTCTGTTAAAGTGGACGGAAAGGAAGTTTTCGGTTTAAAAGGCAAGGCACTATCGGATTATCGTCGAGATAATCTGGGCTTCATTTTTCAGTTTTACAATTTGGTGCCTAATCTCACCGTCCGTGAGAATATCCAGGTCTGCGAATATATTTCCGAGGATCCTTTGGACATCGATGAATTGCTGGATACACTCGGCTTGACGGAGCATCAGAATAAATTTCCTTCCCAGCTTTCCGGTGGTCAGCAACAGCGTTGTGCCATTGCCAGGGCGTTGGTCAAGAATCCGAAGCTTTTACTTTGTGATGAACCTACAGGCGCGCTGGATTCCAAGACATCAAGGGACATATTGATTTTGTTGGAAAAAATCAATGAAAAATACGGCACCACAATGTTGATTGTAACCCACAACAATTCCATCAAAAATATGGTACATAAAGTCATCATCATAAAAGACGGTCTGGTTAAGAAGGATTATGAAAATGAAACCCGCGTGCCGGCGGCTGAATTGGAGGATTTATAATGAACAAAGTTTTAAATAAAAGAATTCTCAGGGATTTAAAAAGCAATTTTCTGCGTTATCTGGCTTTGTTTCTGCTGATTGTGCTGGGGATGTACATTGTAATCGCCATTGTGGGCGCAGCGAACACCATAATCACGGGAACGGAGCTTAGGGCAGAAGAAAACAAGGTTGAAGACGGGCAGTTCGGTGTTTTTATACCATTGACAGCGGGACAGGAAGAGGAAATTCGTGATAAGGGCGTAACCCTTGAGAGAATGTTTTCGGTGGATTTAATACAGGAAGATGAATCGACGCTTCGCGTTTTTGCCAATCGTGAGGAAATTAATTTTGTTTATGTGGATGATGGACGTCTTGCCGAAACCAAAGATGAGGTGGTTTTGGAGAAACGATATGCTGCCGAACATGCATTGGCGGTGGGTGATACGGTTGAATTGGCCGGTAAAACTTATACCATCACAGGTATCGGCTGTGTGCCGGAGTATGATATGCCCATTGCCAAATTCTCTGATATGGCAGTGGAAAGCAGTCTGTTTGGTCTTGCTTTTGTGACGGAAGAAGCTTATGAAGAGATTCTTGCATCCGGCGAAGCGGGGATTGAGGAGTATTGCTACGCCTACCGTTTGAATGGTGCCATGACTCATGATGAATTAAAAGAAGAAATTAAATCGTTTGAATTCGATTATGAACAGGTGGATGATGTCTATTTTCAAGAAATGATTGAAGACACCATCGGACGTAAAGATGATATCCGAGAGGGCATTGAGGAATTGTCGGATGGTGCCGAATATGTGGAAAGTGGCGCCAAAGATGTGGTGGATGCGCTGGAGACTATGGGTATTATGCAGGGTGAATTGTATGATGGCGTGAAGGATTTATCTGACGGTACTACGGAACTTTCGGATGGTGTACAGGAATTGCAGGATGAAACCGATGAATTGTTGGATGAATATCTGATCATAGATTTGGATAATCTTACTTCTTTTATCAAAGCAGAAGATAACGGAAGAATTCATGCGGCTGCCGGAGATTTGCAGACCAATCACAATATCGGATTACTAGCCGGCGTTGTAATTATGATTCTTTTTACCTACGTGATTTCGGTGTTTGTAATTCATCAAATCCAGCAGGAGAGTAGTGTAATTGGGACGCTGTATGCTTTGGGTGCCAAGAAGCATACTTTGGTGAGCCATTATATTTTATTACCGACAATTATTTCTTTTGTCGGCGGGCTGACAGGTACGGTTCTGGGCTTCAGTGATTTGGGGATTCCCCATCAGATGCGGGATACCTATTTGTATTTCTCGGTGCCTGATTTAGAGCCGGCCTATGCACCCTGGCTGATTGTCTACGGTGTGGTTATGCCACCGGTGATTTCGGTAATTGTCAACTATATCGTAATCAATAAAAGATTATCGCGTACGGCGTTATCCCTCATTAAAAACGAGCAGAAAATCAGCTATCGAAACAACATTAACTTGGGGAAACTTGGATTTCTTCGTCGTTTTCAGATTCGTCAGATGCTTCGGGAAGCAAGAACCGGCATTACTGTTGTGCTGGGCATGTTCATCACTTTACTGATACTGATGATGGGTCTGAATTGTTACGTATTGTGTGAAAACGTAAGAATAGAAAGCGTGGAAGATACGAAGTTTGAGTATATGTATTCCTTAAAATATCCGGAAGAGGAAGTGCCTGAAGATGCGGAAGCCTGTTATATGGAAAGTCTGTCCAAGACAAATTTGGGTTATACTTTAGACGTCAGTGTCATCGGTATCGACAATGATAACAAGTACTATGACGCAGAACCCGTAAAAGGGAAAAGCAACATAATTGTAAGTTCTTCCGTAGCGCAGAAATATAACTTATCCGTTGGTGATAAACTGATTCTAACGGACAGTGCCAATGATATGTACTATGCATTCACCGTAAAAGGGATTGCAGAGTATTCCGTAGGCCTTACCGTTTTTATGGATATTGACAGTATGCGTGAGTTATTTGACGCAGACGAAGATTATTACAATATGCTTTTATCCGATGAAGAGCTGGATATTGAAGACGGAAGAGTTTATTCCGTAACCACTAAAGCAGACATTGAGCGTTCTTCTTCCGTATTCTCGAAGATGATGCGACCGATGGTAACTATGTTGATTTCGGTTTCGGTTGTTGTTTTCTTTGCGGTTATGTACCTGATGCTGAATGTAATGGTGGACCGTGCATCTATGGGCATTTCACTGGTAAAGATTTTCGGATTCCGCACCGGTGAAATAAGAAAGCTTTATTTAAATGGCAATGCAATCATTGTGGCGGTGGGCGCTTTAATCAGCATTCCGTCGGCCAAATGCATTATGAATTATGTGTTCCCTTCTTTTATCGCGAACACGTCATGCGGGATTAATCTGACATTTTCACCGGGCTTTTATGTGGGGATTTTCGCAGGAATTATGGTGGTATATTTTATTGTAAATACAGTGCTTGTGGCGAAGTTAAAGAAAATATCTCCGGCAGAGGTATTGAAGAATAGAGAATAAGTTAAAAAGACATTGTCGAAGCTTGTGGCAACGGCAATGTCTTTTTACAAAGGAGATCTATTATGATGGAGGGCAAATTACAATTTTAAGATGCCTTCATGGTGACAAGAAAAAAGTTGCGGAAATAATCAGCATGTTCCTTGTCATAGAACGAACAAAGGTCGGTGGGAGCTACTTCATAGAGGCAGCATAAGGCAAAAAAGTTGTCAATGCGGGGAAGACAATCGCCTCTTTCCCACTTGTAGACTGACTGTGGTGCCTGAAGACCGAGGGCTTTGGTTACGTCCTTAACGGATAAACCTTTTCTTTTACGAAATGTTTTCATGTTCTGGCCGGTTTTTACCGGATCAATACTAATTCTACAATCTGTTGCTAACATATGCATTCTCCCTTCTTTTACGCTGTTTTTTGGTTGTGGTTTCCAAACAAGCGGGGTGGCACCGGGTGTTTATGAAACCGGGTTACAATTTTATCCTAAGTGCTGAACATAGGATAGCCTATTTGCTATACAATAAAACGGACTTTCAAACGAAATTTATCAAAAATCGACAAGTAATTGACAAAATTCGCCCACAAAAGCATTTTATGTATGCAGGGGATAAAAAAATGAGAACGGCCGGTCCTCATCTTAATTTTTGGGGGTGAGTATAATGTAGCATAATGGTTCAAATTCATCTATGAACTTATAGTTTAATTTTGGGAAATTTTTCCGGCTGAAAAAAATTGTCAAACAGTGTCCTTTGATGTACAAGAAACACTTGCGCACCCCCTTGAAATATAATAAAATAAAGGGTAAAGTGAGGTATTTTGTAATGAATATAAATCATTGTTTTGAACTGGAAAAAATCTGCAATTATATTTCGACAATGCGTCCCCTTTTAAACAAGAGGGCTCTCTTTTCCGATACCACTGCAGACTACGTTTCACCCGTAGAGCCTAAGGTGGGCGATATGGTGACGATTCGTTTCCGTTCCGGGCGTAATAATATAGATGCGGTAAACCTTGTCATTCGTGAGGACAGCTACGATATGGAGAAGGTTGCGCAGGATGAGCAGTTTGACTATTATGAATGTCTGATAAAAGCCGGTGAAGAAGAAATTCAGTACTACTTTGAGATTAAAGTAGGAAAGCTTTGCTGCTTTTATAATATGCGCGGTGTAACCCGCGATTTGCAGGAGTACTATAACTTCCGCATTATTCCCGGATTCTCTACACCGGATTGGGCGAAGGGCGCGGTTATGTACCAGATTTACGTAGACCGTTTCTATAACGGTGACCCCACCAATGACGTAGAAACCAGGGAATATATGTATCTTGGTGACTATTCCCAGAAGGTGGAAGACTGGAATAAGTATCCTGCGCAGATGGGTGTCCGTGAGTTCTACGGCGGTGACTTGCAGGGTGTTTTGGATAAAATGGATTATCTGGAAAGCCTGGGCATTGACGTTATTTATTTTAACCCGCTTTTTGTATCGCCTTCCAACCATAAGTATGACATTCAGGACTATGACTATATCGATCCCCATATCGGTAAAATTGTAGAGGATGAGGGTGAATTATTACAAGAAGGCCAGCGTGAGAATCATATGGCCACTAAATATATTAACCGTGTAGCCAATAAGAAGAATCTCGAAGCAAGTAATGCCTTGTTTGCCGAAGTGGTTGCGGAAGCGCATAAGCGCGGTATGAAGGTTATTCTTGACGGTGTATTCAACCACTGCGGTTCTTTTAACAAGTGGCTGGATAAGGAACGTATTTACGAGAATCAGAAGGGTTATGAGAAGGGTGCCTATGTGGACAGAGGAAGTGTGTACCATGATTACTTCCGTTTCCACAACGAAAGCGGTCCCTGGCCTTATAACAATACCTATGACGGATGGTGGGGACATGATACTCTGCCGAAATTGAATTATGAAGCGTCCCAGGAGTTGTATGATTATATTCTCCACATCGGACGTAAGTGGGTGTCTGCGCCTTACAATGCCGATGGATGGCGTTTGGACGTGGCAGCAGATTTAGGGCATTCGCCGGAATTCAATCATAAATTCTGGGCGGATTTCCGCAAGGAAGTGCGTAAGGCAAATCCCAATGCAATCGTGCTTGCCGAGCATTATGGCTCGCCCAGAGCGTGGCTGAACGGCAAGGAATGGGATACGGTTATGAACTATGATGCTTTTATGGAGCCTTTGACATGGTTTTTGACCGGTATGCAGAAGCATAGTGATGACTATCGTGAAGATTTACTGGGTAATGCGGACAGTTTCTGGGGTGCTATGGCTCATCACGGAACCAATTTTACAACGCCGTCATTACAGATTTCCATGAATGAGTTGAGTAACCACGACCATTCAAGATTTTTGACAAGAACCAATCATAAGGTTGGCCGTATGCATACCTTGGGATGCCAGGCAGCCAATGAAGGCGTGAATAAGGCAGTGCTTCGCGAGGCGGTAGCGGTACAGATGACCTGGCCCGGTGCGCCCACCATTTACTATGGTGATGAAGCAGGTGTATGCGGTTTTACGGATCCCGACAACCGCAGAACTTATCCTTGGGGCAATGAAGACCAGGATTTGATTAACTTCCACAGAGATATGATTAAGGTGCACAAGGCCCATCAGGAAATCCTTACAGGTTCCTTGATGAACTTGGGTGCTGACTACAACTATATTGCGTATGCCCGTATTCAGGCCGGGGAGCAGATTGTTGTACTGGTGAACAACAACTACAACGAAATTACCAAAGAAGTCAGCGTGTGGGAAGCCGGTGTTCCGAAGGAATATAAAATGCAACGTTTGATTTTTACGTATGCAGACGGTTATACCA
This sequence comes from Lachnospiraceae bacterium, assembly GCA_017622505.1. Classification (GTDB taxonomy): domain Bacteria; phylum Bacillota; class Clostridia; order Lachnospirales; family Lachnospiraceae; genus UBA3766. The sequence goes on along the minus strand of JAGAQZ010000026.1, from coordinate 39,078 downwards.
CAAACGAATTTGAATATGATGTTATTGACGGAAGAGTCAAAGTAACCCTTCCGCCTACTTCGGTTATCGTGCTTAAGGCTGTGAATCCCAGAACCAAGGCAAAGAAACAGAATACTGAAAATGAGGCTGAGAATACAGGGGCAGTACAGAATGCTGAGAATGGTGAAATTATGGCAGATGGTGTTGTAGTAGAAGGCGAAAATGTTGCACAAACTGATTCTGCGCCGGATGCCTGGGAAGTAGCTTCCAACATCTACGGCAAACAGGAAGAAATCGTGCCGGAAGAGAAAAAGGGCGATGACAAAAAGAAACGATTCCCGTTCTTTTAGGGAACGAAGCTTATGATAAAATAAGCTAGAAATCGGGGGTTAAAAGAATGATTACAAAACAGGTCATTCAGACATGTATTGATGAATTAAAAGATTTGACGAAAGTGGATTTCTGCGTAATTGACGTGCAGGGTGTGATGATGGCCAGCACTTTTAACAAGGACAGCTTGGACATCAGCCATATGAAGAGTTTCTTTGACTCGCCGGCAGACAGTCAGATTATCGGCGGAAACTACTTGTTTAAGGTAAAAGAAGACGGCGAAGTCGTGTATGTTTTGATTTCCCGGGGAAGCCAGTCGGACGGATATATTTTCGGTAAAATTGCAGTAAATGAGTTACAGCATCTTTTGGTAGCGTACAGAGAGCAATACGACCAGACTAATTTTATGCAAAATCTCCTTCTGGATAATCTGCTGTTGGTGGATATCTATAACCGCGCCAAGAAACTAGGGATTCCGGCTCAGGCCCGCCGTGTGGTATTTCTTACGGAAGTGCCCGAGGATAAAAGTCGCGAGGCCCAGGAAATTATCCGCTCCGCTTTTGCAGAGAAGATGGATGATTACGTGACTGCCGTGGATGAGAAGAACGTGATTCTCGTGCATACTTTGGAGAATGATGAAAAGTATGAGGATATGGACCAGATTGCAAGGGTACTTCTCGGACTTATGCAGGAAGAAGTGCTGGTAAAATCCCGCGTATCCTACGGTACGGTTGTTAAAGAATTGCGTGAAATTTCTAAATCTTATAAAGAGGCGAAAATGGGTCTCGACGTTGGTCAGATTTTCTATGAACAGAGAGATATCATTGCGTATGATGCCCTTGGTATCGGTCGTTTGATTTATCAGTTACCGGTGAATTTGTGCCGTATGTTTATTCAGGAGATTTTTGGGGATGATATTCCTAAAGAATTGGATGATGAAATGTTGATGACCGTGAATAAGTTTTACAATAATAACTTAAACGTGTCAGAAACTGCCCGTCAGATGTATGTGCATCGAAATACGTTAGTGTATCGTATTGAGCGTTTGCGCGAAGCTACCGGTTTGGATATCCGTACCTTTGATGATGCGCTTACGTTAAAGATTGCTTTGATGGTAGTGAATTACACCAAGTATTTGGATGAACAGATGGGCGACTAAAAGTCGGAGGCAGAATGAAGAAGAAATATTTAGTTGCAGTTGTATGCATAATGGCGATGGTTGCGTTGTGCGGTTGCGGTTTGTTTGGTAAGCCGGAGCCGGAAATACAGGAATTTCCGGAGGATGTGGTTTCGGAAGAGGTTGTGCCGGGGTCTGAGGAAGATGTGATTGCAGATGAACCGGAAGAAAGTGAAAGCCTTGGTACAGGTGAATTTGAAGAGAATGAAAGTCTTGATGTAAATGAACCGGTTGAAGAACCGGAAGAGGCAGCCGGCGGTGCAAGAGGATATTTTACAACTACGGATTTGTATGGAAATACCGTGACGCAGGAAATATTTGCGCAGTCAGATTTGACTGTGGTAAATGTTTGGGCGACCTATTGCGGACCCTGTATTAACGAAATGCCCTATTTGGGCGAATTGGCGGAGGAATATGATTCTTCCAAAGTACAAATCGTAGGAATCCCTACGGATGTGTACAATCAGGAGTATTTGGATTATGCCTTGTCTTTGGTTAATGAGACCGGTGCGGATTACACCCACTTGCTGATGTCGGAAGAATTGTATAACTGGGGACTTACGGAAATCCAGTATGTGCCCACCACGTTTTTTGTAAACAGTGAGGGGGAAATTCTGGATTCGGTTGTGGGTTCCATGAGTAAAGAAGATTGGAAAGCATTAATAGATGAGAAATTGGCGTCCCTGTGACGCCAATTTTGCTATTGTTTATTAATGAACGATGGCAAAGGAACATCATTTTTTTAGTATAAAAGGAGGCACTGATTTGTATGAAAAAACATAAAATACATCCTGTTTTTTGGCTGGTTGCGGTCTGTGGCCTGTTTTTTATGGTGTTTGGTGTGTGGCGCGAGGAAATTGTGATTTTGTATCAAAAAGCAATTTATATTTGTATGGAGTGTATCGGTATTGGCTAATTTTCTTAAGAAAACAATTTTTAAAATCAGGTTGGCAATCCAGATTGCTTTTACGGCGTTGAGTAACGGATACGTTATGGGTTTCCTGAAAGGGAAAATCTATCAGGGGCCCGGAAAGAAACTGTGCCTGCCGGGGCTTAACTGCTATTCCTGCCCGGGTGCGCTGGGGTCCTGTCCCATTGGTTCGTTACAGGCGGTCCTTGGAAGTCCGAAGTTTCAGATGTCCTTTTATGTGGTTGGGTTCTTTCTTTTTACAGGGGCGATTCTCGGACGCGTGGTGTGCGGCTTTCTGTGTCCTTTCGGTTTGGTCCAGGATTTGTTGTATAAAATCCCCTTCTTTGCCAAGCGTAAAAATATGCCCGGCCATAAGGGGCTTGTGTGGATAAAATATGTAGTCCTTGCGCTGATGGTGGTTATTTTACCCATGTTTGCGGTAAATGCCTACGGAATTTCGGACCCATGGTTTTGTAAGTACCTTTGTCCGTCCGGAACTTTGTTTGGCGGCATTCCTTTGATTGCAACCAATGACGGATTGCAACAGGCTTTGGGAGGTCTGTTCATCTGGAAAATGTCCGTGCTTCTGGTACTCCTTGTATGGTCCCTTTGGGTGTACAGGCCGTTTTGTAAGTATTTGTGTCCGTTGGGCGCAATTTACGGTTGGTTTAACCCGATTGCGCTGTCACGGTTTCAGATGGACAAAGAAGCCTGCATCGATTGTAAAAAATGTAAGGCTGCCTGTCCGATGGATATTCCGGTATATGCCAAGCCCAATTCTGCGGAATGTATCAAGTGCGGTAAATGTCTGCAGGCCTGTCCTACGGATTGTATAGAAGTTGCGTTGTGGGCGAAGAAGAAAGATGAAAGTCGAGATTCGGCAGAATCCTAAAATAGTATGATAAAGCGTAGAGTTCCTTATAAATTGGGAACTCTACGTTGCGTTGGTAGACAAAAAACTGTGTTTTGATTAGGATGTGATTTGAGAGGAGGACAAGCATGGATCTGAAAAAGATAGGTGATTTTATTTTAGCGGAAAGAAAGAAGAAAAATTATACCCAGAAGCAACTTGCTGACATTCTTAATGTCAGTGACAGAACAATTTCCAAGTGGGAATGTGGCAAAGGATTTCCGGAAGTTTCATTACTACAACCCCTTTGTAAAGCATTGGAAATTTCAGTGAATGAATTGCTGGCGGGTGAACGATTGGATAAAGAGAGTTATATGAAAAAAGCAGAACAAAAAATGGTTCATCTGGTAGAAGAAAAGAAAGAGAACAGAACGAAATTAATTCTGATTTTCTTAATGGGACTTATATCCATCGTTTCTTTTGTGACGCTGATTGTTGCTGTAAATACATATACGGAAGTAATAAGCAATCAGGCGAAAGGGATATTGGTGTTTATTGCATGTGCCGTTTTTACGGTTGGTTTGCTTGCGCTGATGGAGGGAGGACACACATTTGGATATTATAAGTGTTTACATTGTGAAGAAACCTTTGTCCCCGGTTTCATTAACTATACAGTAGCAATAAATATTGTTGCGTTAAGAATGATGCGATGCCCACGTTGTGGCAAATGGAGATGGTGTCTGAAGGTGCTGACAAGGAAAGAGAGAGATGAAAATGAAGGAACGTAAAAAAATAATAATACAGATAGTAGTAGCGATTATCGGTGTGGTTGCCGGTTTGTTGGGTGTGAATGCATTTAATCAATATGTGCTTATGAGTCTTCCGCTTGTTGTTCGTATGGTTTTGATGATTGTAACATATTTACCGATTGCATTGGTTCCCTTTTGTATTGTGATATTTAATAAGGAAAAGTGGTCGGATTACGGTTTTTTCAAAGAGAAGATAGGATATCAGTTGTTGATTGGTCTTGCCATTGCTTTGTGTATGTCATTCGTATTTACAGTAATACCGCATCTGATCGGAAAGAGTGACTGGGTGAATAATCAACATATATATAATTATGCATGGCAGTATATATATGATTTTATCCAATGTATTGGTGCAGTTGCGCTGGTGGAGGAGTTTGTTTTTCGCGGATTCTTCTACAAGAAGTTAGAAACACTTTTCGGTTCCGCCGTAGGTGCGATTATAGGTTCGTCCATTTTGTTTGGTTTGTTTCATTTCTTGGACGGAAATATCGGACAAATAATATTAACAGGTTTTATTGGCGCAATCTTTTGTATCTGTAGAGTTAAAATTAAGAATTGTACGATGTTGTCACTTATTATTGCACATGGTGTGTATGATGCCTTAATTACGGTATGGCTAAATGTTTTTACATAAGCGGAGTTGGTTTATAAAAGAGTGGTAATCGGCAGAGTATCAAAATATAAATTGAACATTCATAAACATGTCCTTTTCTTCATACATTTAAGAAAAGCCTGTTATGTTGTAGGTGCCGTCAGCAGCAGACAATATAACGGAGTCTCAAGTGTGGAGGGAAGGACATGTTGTGTTATCGGAGAAAAACAAGTTTTATCGGATACTACATAAACGGAATCAAAAGCAGAAGCATTGGTGTGGTAAAGCAATGTTTGACAGAAGAGAATCTTAAAATAGCGGTGGATTTGTTCGGGTTGGAAGACTGGAAAAGTATGCGTTGTCAGGTGAGTATTGGGAATGCAAGAGAGCGACAACCGGTTTTTGAGATGGATGTATGCAATGGTCTTGGAAAAAAGGAATACAGTCTGCCGGTGGATTTATTGTGTAAAATGAATGATTCTAAAATTTTCTTTGCTTTGGGAAATGATTGCTATGGAATAGCGGATTTGTGTGAAGTTTCAAAAAGAAAAGAGAATCAGGCGCAAGATGACTTGTTGATAATAGAAGAGGAAAAAGCAGAAGCAGATCAGGCATTGGAGGAAGAAAAAACAACAGAAGCAGAAGTAATACATTCTATAAACGAGACGGAGTCAGATATACTCTGCGACTGCCTTGAGCCACAACCTGACAAGTGGGAAGTGTTCAAAAAGAAATACCCGATTCTCTATCCTTTCCGTGGTCAGGGGCCATATGTATCCATTAAACCTGTGGACTTGCAACTTCTGGATGAGAAGTATCATAAGCTGACAGAGAATTCCTTCCTGATGCATGCATTTTATCAGTACAGGCATATGATTCTTGGCGAGTACGAGCAGGACGGAAGTACATATTTTTATGTGGGAGTGCCCGGGGAATTTGTAAAGAAAGAGCAGGAGTCGGCGGCGATGTTTGGCTTTGAAGGATACGAACATTCCGGGGACTTGGGGTACTATTTGTATCGGGTCGAGTTGTAGATGTATATGCATATCAAATACCCAGAAAGTATTTACTTAAAAGTACAAATAAACAAATCGGGATAAATAAAATAAAAGCCTGCACATTTTGATGCAGGCTTTGGTATTAGGCAATTCCACGTAATTTTGCATTTACACCGTTTTCGTTCAGAAGATTCACTACGGACTTCAGTTCTTCCGGTGAATAGGCAGTGAGCTGTTTGGCAGATAAAAGACGTTCCGTTTCCGGCAACACATACTGCAGAATCGCACCGCTTTCTGTATACGACTGCAGATAGTAGGCGCGACACCCTTTAATCCATTCGGCAATGGATAAAAAGTCCTGACGGCTGTGCAACTCTTTTACAACAGTGGTTCGAAATTCATAGGGGACGTTTCCCTGCATCAGCAGGTCGACGGATGTTTCGATGGCGTTTAAGTTAAAATTGTTAAGACCGGCAGAAAGGGCATACCCTTCTTTGGAAGATTTTAAATCCATGGCAATGTAATCCACTAATTTTTCCACCATAAGCTTCTTTATGATTTCCGGACGGTAGCCGTTGGTGTCCAGCTTGACCAGCAGGCCCTGTGCCTTGATGCGGGCGATAAAATCCACCAAATCAGGGTGCAGGGTAGGTTCGCCTCCGGTAATGCAGACGCCTTCCAACATTCCTTTTCTTTTAGATAAAAATGACCAGAATTCCTCTTCGGGAATACAGGGCTGTGATGCGGGATTTAAAACCAAATCCGCGTTTTGGCAAAAAGGACAACGGAAGTTACAGTGGCCGCAGAAAACTGTACAAGCCACGTGTTCAGGATAGTCTAGAAGAGTTGTTTTGTTCAGTCCGTGTATCTGCATAACTGCCTCCTTGACGAATCTTTCTTCTCTATTATGAATTTTTATTGGAAGAAATGCAAGTTTTTGTTGGTGTCAATTTGTGCAATGTGCCTATTTTATGGAAAAAAACAACTTTTAGCGTTCAAGTTCCAAAAATTTTATGTTATACTAAAGTCGGTCTTCGTCTACAGACGAAAATATATGTTTAAAGAGGGGAATAGACATGGCAGATATGAAAAAAGTTATGTTGGAAGAAATTCGTAAGAGTTCTTACATTCAGACTTCTTCCATCAGTGAAACCGAAGAGTACATTGACACAGGGTTACCTAAGACTGAGGAAAATATTCAGGCAGCAGCTTTGAATTACCTGGATGAAAAGGGATATCGTCGTCGCGTGGACAATATGGAATACGCAAAGAAGATGATTTTGGAATGCTCTGAAGGTTATGACACCGTTATTATTAAGAGAAAGAGTGTTGTTGAACAGGACTTGTTCGAGAAGGTTGGTATCAACGAATTAAGAGATGCTATGGACGTTTGTATGTTGAACACAATGTCAGCTATGAACGCAAAGTTAGAGCGTATGGCAAATATGTCTTACGAATACAGAGTAGAGACTGTTGATGCTTTCTATACAGAAGCAGAAAGACCCAGAGGTCACTTGAGCGGTGATTTCCAGACGCTTGAAGAACTCTTGAACAGATACAGCCAGGCAGGTTGGCAGCTTGACAGAATTCAGCCGGCACCTAAGAGTGGAAATATTCCTGCAAGAAACCTTGTGATTTTCAAGAAAGAGAAAATGGTTTAATTGCGTTAAGTTTAAAATTGTTATATGATATAGCCGTAGGCATCGTCCTGCGGCTATTTTTATGGTGATAAGTAGGGGCAATATACGGGCGAGTCGAAGTCGTAGCAGTTTATGTCTATTTGATAGAAGAATGTAGAGTTTAAAACAGGAACATCGGAGTAAATATGGCAACTTCAAAGAAAATTATAAAAGAAGAAAATAAAAATGAATTGTATATGCGCGAAGCTATGATGGAGGCGCATAAGGCATACGAACTGGGAGAAGTGCCCATCGGTTGCGTGATTGTATATCAGGACCGAATTATCGGCAGGGGCTATAACCGTCGTAAAACCGATCAGAATACGTTGTCTCATGCGGAGTTAAATGCCATTGCAATGGCAAGCAAGGAACTGGGCGATTGGCGTCTGGAGGAATGCACGCTTTACGTGACGTTAGAGCCTTGCCAGATGTGCGCAGGAGCTATTGTACAGGCAAGAATTTCTAAGGTGGTTCAGGCTTGCCGCAATGTAAAAGCAGGGTGCGCAGGAACCATTATCAATCTTTTACAGATGCCGGCTTTTAATCATCAGGTGGAGATTGAAGAAGGCGTTTTGGAAGAAGAGTGCAGTCTGATGCTGAAGGAGTTTTTTAAGGCATTGAGACAAAGGGTGAAGGTGGAGAAAGAGTCGTAATCCATAAGACAAAAGCACCGCATTCTTACATTGACAATATTTTAAAAAATGAGTATACTAGGTATGCCGTATGTATCTTATGAATCGGCATCGTTACAGCTGCCCCGGATAAGTGGCGCTTAAGCTCGGGTCTCGCGCGACGGAAATCCACGAACCGTGTCAGGTTGGGAACAAAGCAGCACTAAGAGGAACCTTCCGGGTGCCGTGAGGCAACCTGGGCCCAGCTAACTGTTCGGGTAACGTGTAGCGGTGTCAATTGATAAGATACATGCGGTTTTTTATACAATTTAAATTAAAATAATTTTAGATTAAAATAAGTGTCCGGAATGCAACTTTTGGGCACTTATATTTGTGTTATAAGTATAGTGCTTTATCTTTACAGTTAAAAATCAATCAGTTATACTTGTAGATAAGTGAGGGATTGATATGCAACAGAATTTTGATAATGAAGTTTTATATTATACATTTCCTGAATTTGAAAGGTACGATGACATTGTTCACGGGTTTTCGTCCCGCGAGGGCGGCGTCAGCGGTGGCTTTTTCCGTACCATGAATTTGGGAATTAATACGGAAGATTCTATGGAGAATGTAAAAGAGAATTATAAGATTTTCTTTGATACTCTGGGACTGGATTTGAATAAAATTGTTCTCGGCCAGCTTACGCACGAAGCAAATATCCGTAATGTGACGGCTGAAGATGCAGGTTGCGGGCTTTTTAAACCTTTTACCTATGAAAGAATCGACGGTCTTCTTACCAACGAACCAGGGCTTGTATTGACGGCGACTTTCGCGGATTGTGTGCCGGTGTACTTTTACGATCCGGTAAAAAAGGTAGTTGGTATGGCGCACTCCGGTTGGAGAGGCACCGTCAAAGAAATCGCAGGCAAAATGGTAGAGCGAATGGTGTCTGATTATGGATGTAATGTGAAAGACATCGTAGCAGGTATCGGGCCGTCGATTGGTATGTGCTGTTTTGAAGTGGATGAAGATGTTTTCTATGATTTTACCGATTTGACTTATTTGGGAGATGGCTGGTATTACGAGAAAGAGAACGGGCATTACGACATTGATTTGTGGCGTGTAATTTGGTGTACGTTGACCAATCGTGGGGTTTTGCCGGAGAATATAACCATTTCGGGAATTTGTACCTGTTGTAATCACGATGTGTTGTTTTCGCACCGTGCCACTAAGGGGCGTCGCGGAACAATGGCGGGCGTGATATCATTGAAAGAGAAGTAGTTTGTACGAAAGAAGCCAGGGTGTATGGCGGAAGGAGGGCCTATGTTGCTCTATTGTGTAAAATGTGGGGATCCGATTGAAAAAGATGAATTAATCTGTGACAAGTGCGGATATCATTTTAAAATTGTGGAAGGCAGTCCGGCTACGGTCTATATGGATCAGGTACCGGGAAAAGCAGGAGCGGCAGCTGCGAGTTCGGCTGCGATACAGAATGCTGCGAAACAAGGCCAGCCGATGTCAGGATATCAGGCGCCGCAGTCTGCAGGAAACGAACGGTTTATGCCCCGTCAGGGGAATACTGCGCAGGGGCAACCGATGCAGGGAGGACCTATGAGAATGCAAGGTCAACCGATGCAAGGAGGACCTATGGGAGCGCAAGGTCAGCCGATGCAGGGAAGACCCATGGGAGCGCAAGGTCAGCCAATGCAGGGAAGACCTATGGGAGCGCAAGGCCAGCCGATGCAGGGAAGACCAGTTGGCGCACAGGGACAACCGCCTATGCGTCCTGTACAGGCAAAGCCGAAAAAGAAGAAAAAGGGTTGGCTGATTGGCTTGGGAATTGCCGGCGGCGGTGTGTTTGTGGCAGGTATGTGTGCTGTCTTATTCCTGACGGTATTTATAGCAACCGGCTTGTTGATGGATGATGGTGAGGAAATCGTGGTAAACGATTACAGCAATCCGGAAAGCAGTGCGACAGAGACTACAGCACCTATTGTATATGATAATTCGGACGTGGAATTGCCGCCGGAAGATGATTATGTTGCCGGCGCAATCCGTGAACCGTTTGTCACTTTGAAGGGCGATAATCAGGATACCGTTACGGTTATGATTTATATGAATGGTTCCAACTTGGAAAGCGACCATGGTATGGCTACGGAAGATATCCGTGAAATTCTGAATGCAACATTATCTGAGAATGTAAACGTAGTAATTCAGACCGGCGGAACCAGAAAATGGAAGACCAAAGCAATTGCTTCTGATCATTCACAGCGTTTTCTTGTAGAGAATGGCGCATTGACGTTGGTAGATGACAGTCTTGGACAGCTTGACATTACGGACCCGCAGACGTTGGAAGATTTTATCGTATTCTGTGATACGTATTATCCCGCTGACCGTAATATGCTGATTATGTGGAATCACGGAAGCGGTGCAGTATATGGTTTTGGTTATGATGAAAATGTGTATGATTATACCGCTGCTTTAACTTTGGATGAAATGCAGACTGCAATCCGAAATTCCGGCGTGAAGTTTGAAATGATCGGATTTGATGCCTGCTTAATGGGTGGTTTGGAAACTGCCTGTGCCTTTTATGATTCTGCGGATTATCTGATTGCTTCCGAAGATTTCGAATCCGGACGCGGTTGGGAATATCAGAACTGGCTTACAGTATTGGGGATGAATTCATCTACCCCTATGGAAGACATCGGTAAAATTATTGTAGACGACTTCGTAAAAGAATCCCAATCCTATGGTTCGGAAGGTATTCTGGCATTAATCGACTTAAGATATACAAGACTTCTTTTCCAAACCTGGATTGACTTCGCATATTCAGCACATGATGATTTGCTGGAGTGCAATTACAGTATGGAAATGTCCCGTAGTGACAGAGCATCTTTATGGTTCTACACACCGGCGGAACGCATTATGCGTGAGCCGTGGGAAGACTTGTTTGGCAATGATAATGAAAGTGTTTTGAAAGAATATAATTATGCGGTAGACTTAATGGCATTGGCTGAGACCTTAAGCACGGAAGAAGCTGAGGCGTTGAAAGCCGCTTTAAGCAGGGCTATGGTATACTGTAGTTCTACTGCCGGGGATGCGGAAATGACCGGTTTATCCATTACCCTTCCTTATAATTCAGAACGCTTTTATAATGATATGGAAGAAATCTACACCAACTGCGGTTTTGATGAAGACTATATTTCCTTCCTTGAAACCTTCGTAGACGCAGAAGTCCAAGATAACTATGACTGGGGACAGTCAGAGTGGGGCGGCTGGGAAACCTACGAAGAAGAGGAAGAAGAGTACAACTGGGAAGAATGGGACCAGTGGGATGAATATCAGGAAAACGACTTCGGTTGGGACGAATACGATTATACTTCGGACTGGGAAGACTGGTATTAAAAGCAGAAAAGATAAAAAGAAAAATCACCTTGGAAAACAAGGTGATTTTTTGTTGCATAAATAGAAAAGATTCTAAAGGATGTATAAATCTAATTATTGCAACGGCAGGTGCACCGTAAAAGTGCTTCCCTTTCCGTAGGTACTTTTTACAAAAATTTTGCCACCCATCACTTCTACGATACGTTTCGTAAGGGGGAGTCCCAAGCCGTTTCCGGGGGTGGCGTGGGAAGTATCGCCCTGATAAAATTTATCAAAAATCTGCGCCATGGTCTCTTCCGTCATTCCGGTTCCCGTATCTTCGATAGAGATGTGAATGTGGTCAACGGTCCGCTTGCATTTGATATTTAAGAAGCCGCCGGGCTTGGAAAACTTAATCGCATTGGAGATGATATTCTTCCAAACGTGCGCGAGAATCTCCGCATTCTGATAAATTGTAATCTCTTCCAAATCCAAATCTAAATTCAGGTTTTTTGCCGACCATTGCTCTTCAAAAAGAATGAGACAGTTACGCAATTGTTCGTCCAGGGAAAAATGTGTTTTATCTGTAACAATACCCTGATTTTCCAACTTGGTAAGCAAGAGTACGTTGGAAGACATATTTGCCAGTTCTTCGGACTCGTCCATAATGATTTTGGCAAATTCGCGTTCCTGCTCCGGTGTTAAATTACCCTGGTAAAGTTGCCTTGCAAAACCGCGGATAGAAATGATTGGCGTTTTAAACTCGTGAGAAAAATTATGGATAAAATCGTTTCGGAACATTTCGGTACTTTTTAGTTCTTCCGCCATGTTGTTAAATCCGTCTACCAGGGTACCCAGCTCACTGCTTTGATTAAAAGGATTCAGTACGTTATCTACCTTAATATTGAAATTACCGGCAGCAATTTCGTTTGTGGCAGCGGTTAATTCTTTTAACGGTTTTAAGATATTTTTATTTAAAACGATTGAGAAGATACCACTGCTGACATAGCTGATGCCAAGAGCAATTAAGGTGATTTTAACGGGGCCCAAGTTCCAGGTGGTTTTTAGGTCGGTTACGTAAATAATGGTTAAGAAAATACCGGATAAAAGACTGGAAACGCTCAACGCAAACAGCATAAAAAAGGTAAGTCGCGTGGAAATGCTTCGGATAAAACGTTCCGGTATGAGTTTTTTTATAAGTATTGACATAATGAATTCATCCTATCTTGTGGTGTAATCAGGTGTTGGCCCGACGTCGAAGGTGGTGGGCCGCAAATTATCCCTGATTATCCTTGCGAACGGCTTTGTATCCCAAACCGCGTACGGTGACGATTTCAAAGTCGGGATTGTTTTTGAAACGTTCGCGCAGGCGGTTGATATGTACGTCTACAGTTCTTTCTTCGCTTTGGGAATCCACATCCCAGAATTCTTCCATCAACTGGTTTCTGGTAAAAGTCTTGTTGGGGAAGGAAAGCAATTTAAATAAAAGCTGGAACTCCTTTTTGGGAAGTGTCAATTCTTCATCTTTGTACCGAAAACTAAAAGAATCATAAATTAATTTGCTGGCCCCGATGATTAATTCGCGGTCCGCGGCAATCTGGGCACGGCGTAAAAGCGCCTGGATGCGAAGGAGCATTTCAAATTCGTCCACGGGCTTGGTCATATAATCGTCGGTGCCGGTTAAGAATCCTTTGTGAATGTCGTCGGGGCTATCCTTGGCAGTAACCATCAGAATCGGAATCTGACTTCCGCTGTCGCGAAGAATACGCGTGAATTCGTAGCCATCGATTTTGGGCATCATAATATCAAGAAGAATCAAGTCGATATGATTCTGATCAAGCATATCCAAAGCTTCTTCGCCGTCTTTGGCCCAAACGGTTTTATAGCCGTTCTGGGTCAAAACCACTTCCATCAATCGTGCCGTATTCCGGTTGTCTTCCGCAATCAAAATTGTGAACATAATTACACCTGCCTAATCTGTAGAAAAGTTTTTCAATGTATTATTTTATACTATTTTATAACTGAAAATTATTTGGTAATTCCTTTAAGTTAAGATTGTATATAAATCATATTAAAATAAGAATAGCTGAAAATTGTGATAAATACAAGAAACATTACAAGATTTTAGTGTGGTAAAGAATTAGCAAATAAAATTATTTTTATATTAAAAGTTTATATTAAGTTTATATTTCGATGTTAAGATGAATTTCGATATCGTTTAGAATCGGGAGAGTAAGATGCAGAAGATAAAAGATTTTTTCTTAAAAATATATTGCTGGCTGTGTAAAATCTTTATCGTAGCCGGTATGCGTGTGATCTTCAGACCGAAGATTCGCTACACCAACAAAGCGGTGTTGAAAGAGTATCGCAATAAGCCTGCGATTTTTATTGTGAATCATACCACGCTTTATGACGGAATTGTAATGTTCTCGGTATTGAATAAGTATAAAGCGAACATTCTGATTGCCAAGGACTGGTATGAGAAGAAGGCTTTTAAGACGATTCTTGAAGGCAACAGAACCATTCCTTTGGATCGAAACGGCCTTGACACCAACTGGTTAAGAGCCAGTGTGAAGGCGGTTAAGAAGGGCGAATCCATTTGTATTTTCCCGGAAGGACATCGTTCCAAGATTGATACGCTGGATACTTTTAAATCAGGTTTTACACTGCTTAGCCAGATGACAGGGGCACCGATTATTCCGGTTTACTTGTCCGGCGAATACAGTAAGTTCATCGGAAAGCGCAAACAGATTCTGTTTGGCGAACCTATGACTATGACACCTACGGACAACGGTATGGCGGCTGAATATCTGGAAGCTGAAAGCGAGAGATTTCGCCAGCATATGCTTGGTATGGAAGTGCAGAGCGAGAAGGTTTTCGGTAAAAAACGAGTAAAGAAAGCTGAAATTCAGCATACATAGAATTGAGATAAGTTATTGCAAGATAAGAAAGGAGAGCCGTAAAAACGGCGGACACAAAAATGGACAGAGAGACAAGATGGCAGTATTTTAACGGAAGAGTATCAGATGAGGACAGAGAAAGATTGGCTTATATGCCTACAATCTGTGACTTATTGGAGAAGATGAAGAAAGACTACGGCGAGTTGGAAGCAGTAGGTAACGATGAAGTAAAATATACCTACAACGAACTTTACAGCCGTGTGGCAAGAAGAAGAGATTTCCTTTATAGCCTCGGATTATCCGATGGCGCAAAGGTAGCAGTTATGTCAAGAAACAGCATTGATTCCATGGAATGGTTCCTTGCAATTACTTCTGCAGGTTACGTTATGATTATGCTTCCTGTACAGTTGAACGAGCATGCGCTCATGGGATGTACCATGAAATTTGGTATCGAAGCATTGTTTATTTCAGATGAATTTGCACCTTTGGCAGCAGGACTTAATACCAAGGTATTCCCGATTCAGTCAATTTCGGATAATGAAGCGCCTATGGGTAAGAACATTGTAAAAGAAACAATCGCAGCAATCTATTTTACAGGCGGTACAACAGGTGCGCCTAAGGGTGTTGTTACAAACCACGGTGCATTGATGCGTGGTGCACAGAACGGATGCTGGAGAGACAATCGTGTATTCCACCACAGATACATTGCATTTTTACCTTTATCACACATTTACGGTTCCGTAGCAGGCTTTTTAACAGGTCTTTTAACAGGTTCTTATATCTATGTAAATCCTGATATGAAGAAATCCGTAGGTATGATTCCTTTTGTAAAACCTACCTGCCTTGTAGTAGTGCCCGGTCTTGCAGAAATCATTCTCGGTCTTGCAAGTGTTAAGGGTAAAGAGTTCATCGGAAGCGTAGAAGAAATGTTGGTTGGTGCAGCACCTGTACCCCCTCGTATGATGAAAGCCTTCCAGGAAATGGGAATTCAGATTCTTGCAGGTTATGGTATGACAGAAGGTGCAAACCTTTCCAGTGCAAACTACAACGTAGACCAGAAACCACATTCTATGGGTATGATTTATCCTGATCAGGAATACAGAATTGTTGACGGTGAACTTTGGATAAAGGGTGACAACGTAATGGTTGGTTACTACAACGATCCCGAAGCAACCGTAGCAGTTTTGGAAGACGGTTGGTTAAAGACCGGTGACCTTGTGGAAGAAGATGAAGAAGGTTACATCACCATCGTAGGCCGTATCAAGAACTTAATTATTTTATCCAATGGTGAAAACATTTCACCGGAAGAAATCGAAGAAGTTTATTACAAAGAAAACTTTGTAAAAGACTGCTTGATTAAAGAAGATACCATGAACGGTGAATCGGTTATCGCAATTGAAATTTTCCCTTATGGACCGGAAGTAGAAGGTTTAAGTCCTGAAGAAATTCAGAAGAAGGCAGAAGAAGTAGTTGCTAAGGTAAATGCAACAATGCCTACCTTCAAGCGCGTAACCAAGGTTATGACAAGAAGTGAAGACTTCAAGCGTACCGGTGCAATGAAGATTGACCGTAAAGCACATATCTAGCATAATAACAGGGAATGTTCTATTTTAGGGCATTCCCTGCATACCGTTAAGAAGAAGTATTTTGAAGGCCAAAATAAAGGGGCCGGAAGTAATAAGAAAAGAGGACAAAAGAATGATTTTTGATAAGTTAATTGCAATTTTACAGAGAGTAAAACCCAATGTAGACATTTCTACCGTGACAATGGATTCACGTTTGATTACAGATCTTGGAATTGATTCCCTGTCTATGATGCTTCTTGCGATTTCCGTAGAAGACGAATTTAATATTGAATTCGGTGATGATACAAACTTCAATACAGTTCAGGAATTGTGCGATTTCATTGAGAAAGCGCAGAAATAGCCGGGCGCATAATAAGAGAAGTATAATAAATTTACTTGTCGAAAAAGCACGAATGTTGTGTTATACTATACAAAAATATAAAAGGGGGCTTTGTAGGCTCCCTTTCTATGTGAGGACCATATTGTGAAGAGTGGATTGATTTTAGAAGGCGGCGGAATGCGTGGTATGTTTACGGCCGGCGTCCTGGATTGCTTTATGGAAGAGGGCATTGTGTTTGATTATGTCATCGGTAGTTCATCCGGTGTTTGCAATGCAATGAATTATGTATCCGGCCAGATCGGACGTTCCAAGAATATGATGCTTTTACCTAAGAAGGAAAGCTACGCAGGTGTCAAAGAATTGCTTTTACACGGTTCTTTTTTGAACTTAAAAAAGTTGTTCCGCGTTTTGCCATATCAGAAAAAAACACATTTTGATTTTGATACATATTTTACAAGTTCCATCGAGAATGAGTTTGTGGTTTCCAATTGTTATACGGGGAAACCGGAGTACTTAAGCGAGAAGAAGGACGAGGACCGTTTGGCTACCATAGCAACGGCGTCATGTTCACTTCCGTTGGTGGGACGACCGGTAAAAACAGAAGATAAATGTTATATGGACGGTAGTATGACAGACCCGATTCCGGTGCGGCATACACTGGATAAAGGCTGTGACAGAATTATTTTGATTTCTACCAAAGGCGAAGGAATGGACCCCAGTGACTTAAGCAAGTACAACTGGGCGATGCGTATTTTATACGGCAAGAAAGTAAAGCCTTTTTTGACTGCAATGAAGAACCGCTTGGATTTGTATTACAAGCAGTGGGATATGATTTATGATTTGCAGAAGGAAGGAACGTTATTCCTGATTCAGCCCCAGGGGGATGTGGCAATCAGCCATCTGGAAACGGACCCTGTGAAATTAGAGCAGATGTACGACAGTGGATATGCGTACGGCAGAAAAATTTTGGAAGATGTGAAAAAGTTTTTAGTGTAGAGAGAGGGCCGACATGGACGGTAAGAAGATATTAAATGTTGGTGTGGATATTGGTTCCACCACTGCCAAAATTGTAATTACGGAAGGCGACAAGGTTTTATACAGAAAGTACGAAAGACATTATTCACAGGTACGTTCCAAGACCTTGGAGCTTTTAAAAGAATGCAGAGAATATCTGGCGGATGCCGAAATTAAAATTGCCATTTCGGGTTCGGCAGGTCTTGGTATGGCCGAGGCGGCAGGAATTACTTTCGTGCAGGAAGTGTATGCTACCTATGCCCTTGTTCAGTTAAAAGAGCCTGATACGGACGTGGTAATTGAATTGGGTGGTGAGGATGCCAAGATTATTTTCTTAAAAGGCGGCGTGGACGAGCGAATGAACGGAACCTGTGCCGGCGGTACGGGTGCTTTCATCGACCAGATGGCGACACTTCTTGATGTGACCCCGGATGAGTTGGACGAAATGAGTCTTCAGTGTCAGAAGGAATATCCTATCGCATCCCGTTGCGGTGTATTTGCCAAGACGGATATCCAGCCCTTGATTAACCAAGGCGTGTCAAAGAATGACATTGCGGCAAGTATTTATTCCGCAGTGGTAAACCAGACCATTACAGGCCTTGCCCAGGGACGTAAAATCGAAGGAAAGGTAATGTTCCTTGGCGGTCCCTTATATTATAATAAGGGACTTCGTAAGAGCTTTAAGCAGACCTTGAAATTAAGTGATGAGAATGCAATTTTCCCGGATTATGCCTTGTACTCCGTATCCATGGGTGCGGCATTGTTTGCTTCCGGTGTGGAGCGGTCTTTGACCTATGATGAATTGTTGCAGGCAATTGAGGCGACACTTTCGGAGCAACGGCAGGTGGTTAGTATGCCTGCGTTGTTTGATAACGAAGAGGAGTTGAAGGAATTCAATGACCGCCATGCGGCAGAGACTGTAGAATACAGGGACGTTAATACATATACAGGCAAGGCATACCTTGGAATTGATTGCGGTTCTACGACTACGAAGCTTGCATTGGTGAGCGAGGATAAGGAACTGCTTTGGTCTTACTACAATTCCAACAAGGGAAATCCTGTGGACGTTGTAAAAGAACAGTTGGAAGTGATTTCCGGACTTTGCGGCGAACGTATTGAAATTGCCGGCAGCGCAGTTACAGGCTATGGTGAGCAGTTAATACGTAATGCTTTTCATATTGATAAAGGTATCGTAGAAACTATGGCGCATTTTATGGCAGCGAAGCATTTCTGCGATGAAGTGGATTTTATTCTGGACATCGGCGGTCAGGATATTAAATGTATTAAAATTAAAAACGACGCAGTGGACAGCATTATGCTGAATGAGGCATGTTCTTCGGGTTGCGGTTCTTTTATCGAGACCTTTGCCAAATCTCTGGGTTATAAGACACCGGAATTTGCCAAGCTTGGCTTGCAAGGCGATGCGCCGGTAGACCTGGGTTCCAGATGTACCGTTTTCATGAATTCGTCTATTAAGCAGGCCCAGAAGGACGGCGTAAGTATTGAGAATATTTCTGCCGGTATTTCGGTCAGCGTTATCAAGAATGCAATTTATAAAGTAATTCGTGCAAATTCACCGAGAGAGTTGGGTGACCATATTGTAGTGCAGGGCGGAACCTTTTTAAATGATGCGGTACTGCGAGCGTTTGAAAAAGAAATCGGTCATGCGGTAATAAGACCTGCCATCGCAGGAATTATGGGCGCGTACGGTGCAGCCTTGTATGCAAAACAGAGCAATATTGAGAAGTCAACCACAATGCTTGGCGAGGCACTGAAAACTTTTACCCATACATCCAAAGCGGTACAGTGCCAGGGTTGTACCAATCACTGTTCGCTTACAATTAATACCTTCTCTGACGGCGGAAAATATATTTCCGGTAACCGTTGCGAACGTATGGGCAATAACAGTAAGAACATTACGCACGATATGAATATGTATGAGTTTAAGCGTAATCGCCTTGCGGAAATGAAGGAATATCCGGATAGAAAGATTACCATCGGCCTTCCGTTACAGCTTGGTATGTACGATTTGGCACCGCTTTGGTACGGACTTTTTACGGAGCTTGGTTTCAACGTGAAGTTCTCGGGATTCTCAAGCCGTGAGTTGTATCTGCGCGGTCAGGACAGTATTCCTTCCGATACGGTTTGTTATCCCGCTAAATTGATGCACGGCCATATTCATAAATTAATCGATGAAAAAGTAGATGCGATTTTTGCCCCTTGTCTTACCTATAATGTCAAGGAAGAGGGTGGCGATAACCACTATAACTGCGCGGTTGTGGCATATTATCCGGAACTTCTGAAGGACAATATGAACGAGTTAAAAGAAATCAAATACATACAACCCTTCTTGCATATTAAAGAGGAAAAAGAATTTATCCGTGAATTGAAAATGTACATTCCGGAAGAATTCGGTAAGTTTGATACCAAGACTTTGCGTAAGGCGGTTCGTGCCGGCTGGGCTTTGTATTATAAGTTCCAGGAAGAGAATCACGCTGAGGCAGACCGCATTATCAAGAAGGCCCG
Organism: Lachnospiraceae bacterium; assembly: GCA_017622505.1. Classification (GTDB taxonomy): domain Bacteria; phylum Bacillota; class Clostridia; order Lachnospirales; family Lachnospiraceae; genus UBA3766. The sequence continues at coordinate 19,435 of JAGAQZ010000026.1, read as the reverse complement.
CGAAGAAGGAAAGAAGATTATGGTGCTTGCGGGACGTCCTTACCACATTGATCCGGAAATCGGTCATGGTATTGACTTGCTGGCAGAGTCCTTAGGCTTTGCAGTGGTTTCAGAAGATGGTATCAGCCACTTAACAACTATGCCCCGCGTGGCGGTGTTGAACCAGTGGACCTTCCATTCCAGAATGTATGCGGCGGCAAAGTACGTAACACAGCAGCCTGATATGGAATTGGTACAGCTGGTATCCTTCGGTTGCGGTATCGATGCGATTACCACAGATGAAATCCGTAGCATTTTGGAGCGTAAGAATAAAATTTATACCCAGATTAAAATTGACGAAATCAACAACTTGAGCGCAGTAAATATCCGCTTGAGAAGTTTGATGGGCGCCCTTGAAATGCGTGAGAATAAACAGTAGAAATCTTCTGCAAAAACTATGAACGTATCGTCGGTTTGCGCAATGGTGCGAGTCGATGAAATGGAGATTGTATAAATGGAAACAAACAACAATGTAACGAAAATGAACGAGCCCGCTATCTCCGTATGGACGGAAGAAGACGATAAAATCACCCGCGTGGAGTTTACGGAGGAGATGAAGAAGGATTATAAAATTCTTCTTCCTACCATGCTTCCACGCCATATGAAAATGATTGCATCTCTTTTAAAAGTATATGGATATGATGCAGAGATGCTGGAAAATACGGGGCAAAAAGTAATCGATACAGGCCTTATGTACGTACATAATGATACCTGTTATCCGGCGACTTTGGTGGTAGGACAGTTCGTTGATGCCTTAAACAGCGGTAATTACGATTTGAACAAAACTGCCCTTCTTTTTACCCAGACAGGCGGTGGTTGCCGTGCGTCCAACTACATTTCCCTGATGCGTAAGGCATTAAAGAAAGCAGGCTACGGTCATATTCCCGTTATTTCTTTAAACTTTGTAGGTTTGGAGAAAAACTCAGGTTTTAAATTGACCATTCCCATGATTCTTCGTATGCTGTATGCCATTGTTTACGGCGATGTAATTATGTGCATCTGCAATCAGGCTAAGGCTTATGAAGTCAACAAAGGCGAGAGTGAGAAACTGGCGGATGATTGGACAGCCAAATTGGTGGCACAGCTTGCTGAGAAGAGAGTTTCTTATAAAAAAGTGAAAAAGACCATTCGCCAAATGGTGAAAGAATTCGAAGCGATTCCTAAGACCGGTGAGAAGAAAGAAAAGGTTGGTATTGTAGGTGAAATTTATGTGAAATTCTCGCCTCTTGCAAACCGCTATCTGGAAGATTATCTTTTGCAGGAAGGTGCAGAGCCTACTATGGCAGGTCTGGTGGATTTTGCCATGTTTTATGTTTACGGTCGTATGGAAGAGTATAAAATGTACCGCATTCATAAGAAGTCCGTACACGCCTTCCGCATTGCGTATAAGCTGATGGAAGGAATCCAGAATGACATTATTAAGATTATCAAAGAGGACAGTCATTTTGATCCGCCTACGGAATTTAAGAAGACCGTGGAACTGGCGAGAGAATACATCAGCCTTGGCGTAAAAATGGGCGAAGGCTGGCTTCTGGTAGCAGAGATGGTGGAACACATCCACCGCGGAACCAAGAGCATTGTATGTACCCAGCCTTTTGGTTGTCTTCCCAACCATATTGTAGGAAAGGGCGTTATGAAGGTAATCAAAGAAAAGAACCCCAATGTCAATATTGTTGCCATTGACTATGATGCCAGTGCCAGTGAAATCAATCAGCAGAATCGTTTGAAACTTCTACTTGCGAATGCTGAGAATGGTAAATTGAAAATATAATTGTAACTATTTAGAGCCAAGGAAAGCACCAAGGGTGTGATTTTGCGAATAGTGTTTGAACAGTTACATAATTTTATAAGAAACACTAATATCCGTAAATTTGCGGATGTTGGTGTTTTTATTTTTTGAAAAGGAAAAAAATGTATAAGCAGTAAAAAAGTGGAAATGCTATTGATTAGAGGCACACAACAGATAAGGTTTTAGAGTAGATACAGTGAAAAAAGCACTATTTTATCGACAAATTTTGCTTACGAAAAAAATTTTTGTTTGCTAAAATATACATAGAGGATAATTTCATATAACCGAATGAGAAATATTTCACAACAAAAGAAAAGTAAAAAGAAAGGAGCGGCTTATGTTTGAAGTAGGAGATTATGTGGTTTATGACAGTTACGGTGTGTATCAGGTAAATAAGGTAGGAAGCTTGGACATGAGCGGGGTTCCGAAAGATAAAATTTATTACACTCTGGTATCGCCGTACGTGAAAGATGCCACGATTTATTCTGCAGTGGATAATCCCAAAGTGATTATGCGTGCGGTTATGGGCAAGGACGAGGCAATGGACTTGATCGCAGAGATGAAAGACGTGGAACTCTTGGAAATCAAGGAAGAGAAGAAACGGAACGATATTTTCAATGAGGCTTTAAAGACCTACGATTGCAAGGACCTTGTTAAAATCATCAAAACCCTATACATTCGTCAGGAGCAAAAACTGGCTGAGGGAAAGAAAAGTACCGCCGGCGATGACAAGTATTTGAAAATTGCGGAAGACCGTTTGTACGGGGAACTGGCGATTTCCCTGGATATGGACCGCAAGGATGTAAAAGAGTTCGTAGAGAAGAAAGTAGCGGAATATATAGAGAATGCGTAACGGGGCGTCCGGCTATTTAAAGAATATGCAGAGAGAGTTTGGACATTTACAGACAATTTAAAAAACAATAAAATCGGGAGCGTAGCAACGTACATTGCAACACTCCCTTTTATCATGTAATTCTATAATACTTCTTCAATAAAAATGGTTCGTTCTTTGCCCAAGTCGATGATTTTACTTTCGGTGATGGGGCGGTTAAAACGATTGTAGTGTACTTTCACAATGGGACGACCGCCTTCGTTTTTACGGATGTTGGCTACAATTCCGACTTCACAGGTAGAGAGGCGAACCAAAGCCCCCAAGGGATATACCGGAATCGTGGAAGTAAAACATTTTACGACTTCATAATCGAAGAAGATTCCGCTACCGCCGTAGATTTCTTCGATGGCAAGATAGGGCTTGTCGTTTTTGTACGCAATATGTGAAGCATAGTGAGAGCATACGGCTACAATGCGTGCCGATAAAGGAATTTCTTCTTCCTTTAGCTTGCGGGGATAACCGCTGCCGTTCCATTTCTCATGGTGGCACTGGATACACTCTGCGGCTTCGCGGTCGATATTATTCTGCACCGCAAAGTGATAGCCGTAGGTAGGGTGTTCCATATATAATGCCAGCTGCTGTCCGTCGAAATCTTCCTTGCCAATCAGCATAGGCATTTCACATAAACCGATATCGCTTAAAAGTGCACCGGTCATACATTTTATAATGCCGTCGGGACTCATATTCATTCTTGCGGCAACTAAGCCGGAGAGAACGCAGGTCATAATGCTGTAGCGGTACAAGCCTTTGTTGTCTGTGATTTTTTGCTGTAAAAGAAACGAAAGAATATCTTCGTTGGTGGATAACTTAATTGCAAGTTTCTCATTGCGACGTGCTAATTCGCAGATTTCATCACTTAAGTTTGCTTCCGGCTGATTCGGGCACAACGACCTTGAATACTGCATAAAATCTGACACGAAAGCTTCGGCAATTTTATCCACGGGAGAAATGTATATAGTATTTCTGTCCGCAATATGAACGGAAGGGATTTGTAACTCCCTCATTCGCGCAATATTTTTTAAACTTAAGGCTACACCCGCATTGAGCAGACACTTGTCCGAACCCGGCAACAGAACCGGTTTCTCGAGAATCATACCCGGTTTTACCTGAGCAATTGATAAAATCATGTTGTAATCCCTCCAAAGTCATAATCTCCCCATAAAATGAGTATAAGATTTGGTAAAGAAAAATGCAACTATTCATGTAGAAAATAAAATTATTTTTGTGGTTATTTCTTGGCTGGCATAGTTCTGACTTTGCGACACATAGATGCAAAGGCACGCTGCATTCGCGCAGTATTTTCTTCCGAGAAATAAAAGTGCGTTGCACCCGGTAACATTGAGACTTTGATGCGGGGATTTCCTTTTAAATATCGGTAAGAACGTAAGGAAACCAACTCGTCTTTTTGTGATAAAAAGACGCGACAGGGCACTTTTACTTTGGAAATGCATTTGCGCGTGATTTCGATTTCTTTCGACAACTCGAGAATGCGCGGAAGCCAGGTTAAATAGCGCCATACACGCTTGTCCGGTGTGACGCTGACAGCGGCGTTTTGGGCAAAGGCCACCTTATTGTCGGCAGGAATTCTTTCGCAAAGAATCTGTAAAGCATTGCTTGCGCAGGAAGGGCGCAAAATTGGCATCAAGGGCACATCTAAAAGAAACAAGGCTTTAATGCGGGGATTGGAGCCGTCCGCAGCCTGCAGGGCAAATAAAGTACCCATAGAGTGACCGACGATGATAATCTTGGAATAACGCACGCTTAAATAGGTCAGGGTCCGTTGTACCTGACCTTTCCATTTGGTCATAGAACTGCGGGCAAAGTCCTGCACGCTTTTGCCGTGACCGTCCAGCAAAATATTAAACACGGACCAGTCTGCAGGTATTTGCTTAAGAATCGGTTTAAAAACATCGGGTGAACCGAAAATTCCGTGAATACAAAGGACTACGGTGTCGCTTCCGGGGATTTCTCTTATATATTCTTTATGAGCCATATAGATGTCTCCTTTTCGTTGATTTCGTAACATAATGTGTTGATTATCATTATATCACTTTTATAGTCGTTATAAAATAACTCTACTTCAATAATGTGAATAGAATATGTTAAAAGAATAAAATTTTACTTGCTAAAGAAATTATTAAATTTTTATAAAGAAAATTTACGAATTATACGGAAAAACCTTGTAAAACTGTTGACAGAACGGTTCGGTATTTGTATAATCAAGGTGTATTATGTGTAGTTACATAAACAGATATTATTTTATTTTAAGAGAGGAGTTTATTGAAAATGACTGGAAAAACAGCTAAAATCGTAAGCTACATCACATGGATTGGTACATTAATCGTGTTCCTTACAGGTGCACACAAGGATGACGAAGGCGTTAAGCAGCACTTAAATCAGGGTCTTATCTGCGCAATCGCTTCTATCATTCCTCTTGGTATTACTCAGCTTGCAGCTTTAGTATTTGCAATCATGGGTATCGTTAAGGCTTGCCAGGATGATGATACACCGTTACCTTTGATCGGTACATGGACACTTATTAAATAATTAAAGTGAAATCATCAAAAGAGACGTTGAGTTTTCAACGTCTCTTTTTTTATTATTTAGAAATATTTGTGATTTACGAAGGAACCTTCTTGGGAAATAATATGGTAATAGTAGTCCCTTTTTCTAATTCACTATCAATTTGAATTTGTGCATTCATTTGTTCGGCGATGTGTTTTACAATTGCGAGGCCTAAACCGGTACCGCCGGTCTGCTTGGAACGGCTTTTGTCCACGCGATAAAATCGTTCAAAAATCCGATTAATATTTTCTTTCGAAATGCCAATACCTGTGTCGCTTACCATAAAAATAACATTCTCATTATTTTCCCTGATTGATACCTCTACTTTGCCATTCGGTTTGTTGTAGCGAATTCCGTTATCGCACAAATTATAAATCATTTCTTCCAGCATTTGACGATTGGCAAATACAGTTAGGTGAGGACCTTTTAAATCTAAGATGACATTATTTTTTTCGGCATTCATCTGCAACATAGAAATGCAGTTGTCGGATAATTCATACAAATCTATGTCTTCCATAGGTGTATTCTGTTCGCCGGAGTCTAGTTCGGAAAGTCTTAATATATCGTTAATTAATGTTAAAAGTCTTGTGGAATTGCGATGAATTTCTTTTGAAAAACGAATGGTGTCTTCTGCGCCGGTCATACCGTTTTCAATTAATTCAGAATATCCGGAAATCACGGTTAAGGGCGTTTTCAATTCGTGGGAAACATTGGCGGTAAACTCCTGGCGAAGTTTGGCATTTTTGATAATATCTTCATGTTGGCTTTGGATGGTCTCGATGAAGGGTTTTAATTCGTCGTAGGTCTTTACCTCTCCCATATGGTCAAGGTCTTTGGCAATATTATCTATGGGTTTCATCAATGATTTGGTAAAGAGTCGTGCTACCACGGTGCAGACTGTGGTAAGCGAAATAATAATAATCAAAAGTGAGGGCAGGGAAGAGGCAAAGATACTTAAAATGCTGTTAGCTTCCTTTGCAACACGTAAAACACCACCATTATCTAAAAGAATGGCATAATAGTAAGTGTTTTGGGATAAGGTATCGGATTCGCGGATTGCGTAAGCTTCGCCGTTTGAATAGGCCACGGAAATTTCGGGACGCAGGGCGTGATTATCCATTTCTGCCGCATTTGCATCGCTGTCATATAATACGCTGCCATCAGTGTCTAACAGTGTAATTCGTATGTTGTCTAATTTGGTTTGATAATCTTTGACGCTGTATACGGTGAGGTTTTCCATGCTTCCCATCATATGGGCAACGGTTTTAAGTTCGTCCAATACCTGTTTTTGGAAGATTCCGTAGTAAACAAAAAGGAGAAGAACCATGGTCAGCAACATAGACAGAAGGGCAATGCCAATCAATTGTATGTTTATTTTCTTTCTCATAGGTTATCCTCCTATTTTATAGAGTTTTCATTTTATTCGCCGTTTAAAACATATCCTACGTTGCGAATTGTTTTGATATATTTGCCGGCGGTTTTTAATTTTTGACGAAGATTCTTGATATGCATATCAATGGTGCGGGATTCTCCTTCGAAATCCGTACCCCAAATCTTCTCTAAAATGCGTTCACGTTTGATAACGATGCCCGGATTTGCCATAAACAATTTCAGGAGTTCATATTCTTTGTAGGTCAAATCACAAGTTTCACCGCTTACGGTAATTAAACGCTTGTCCACGTCCATTACAATTTCCATAAATTCATACACGGATGCGTCCGATGCACCGGCCAGTGCACGTCGCAACAGAGCTTTGACTCTGGATATGAGTTCCATTACGCCGAAGGGTTTGGTCATATAATCATCGGCGCCGGAATCCAGGCCCTTGACCTTGTCAATTTCCGTTGTTTTGGCGGTAACCAAAATAATGGGAAGCGACTTGGTTTTGACGTCGGAACGAAGTTTCTTTAATATGCTCAGACCGTCCTCGTCGGGTAGCATAATATCAAGAAGAATTAGGTCCGGCAGAAAATCATTTAGGGCTTTATAAAATTCTTTGGCAGTGGCAAAACCACGTATGTCGTAACCGGAGTTTTTTAAGGCAAAGCTTTCTATTTCCAGAATGTTTTTATCATCTTCAACAATATATATTAAAGCCATAGGATGTTTCCTTTCTGCCTGATAAAAGGCGGATTATGCAATGCCCGACTAGATGCGGGGCAGATAAAATTTCTTCTTGTACTGTTCTACAGACGCCAGGAAAGCGGCACTGTCTTTGGTTTTTAAATTAACGATATAATCGTGAGCTTCCACATCGGTATTTTCCTGAATAGCACAAATTGCGATGTTGGAACAGTGATCCGAGATACGTTCGTAATTGTTCATTACATCGGCAAGAATAAAGCCCATTTCAATGGTACATTCGCCACGGCGAAGTCGGATAATGTGTCTGTCTTTCATTTCGTCGTTTAACTGGTCAATTACTTCTTCCAGCGGTTCTACGCTGCGCGCAACGGTTTCGTCCTGTTCTTCGAAGGAGTTAACAGCGGTTTCCAGAATTTCGTTTACCGCACGAACAAATACGGCCAGTTCATTTTCGGCACTGCTTGAGAAACGTAAGTTTTTATCATGCATTTCTTTCGCGGAGTGCGCCAGGTTTACTGCGTGATCGCCGATGCGTTCCAAGTCTCCTATACAGTGTAACAGAATTGAAAGCATGTGGCTATCTTTTTCGGAAAGACTGCGGCTGCTTAATTTTACAAGGTAGCTGCCTAATTCGTCTTCGTAGCGATCCAAAAGGTCTTCTGCTTCCATTACTTCTTTTAAAATGTTTTCGTCATATTGTTCAAAGAGACTTTGCGCCAGCATCAGTGCTTCTTTGGCTTTGCCGGCCATGTCGGATGCTGCGTTGCGGCATTGTTCTACCGCAAGACCGGGAGCTTCAAAGAAACGTTCGTCCAAAAGTGCGAAGCTTTTTTCTTCCGCGGTTGCAGGTTTTTCATCATTGTCCTTGATAGTAAGGCAAGCAAGCTTTTCAAGCATTTTAGAAAAAGGAAGTAAAAGCAGGGTTGCAAATACATTAAAGCAGGAGTGAACCACTGCGATACCCATTTCATTTGCTGCAACACCCATAAAACCAAAGTCTATCACTGCATGCAAAATATAGAAAAGAATTAAGAAACTTAAGGTTCCGATCAAGTTAAAATACAAGTGTACCAAAGCAGCGCGGCGGGCATTCTTGCTTGCACCGATGGAAGATAAAAGCGCCGTGATACAGGTACCGATATTCTGTCCCATAATAATAGGAATTGCCACGGCATAGCTTACGGCACCGGTGGAACAGAGAGCCTGCAAAATACCCACGGATGCAGATGAACTTTGAATAATTGCAGTTAAAAGCATACCTGCAAAAACGCCGAAGAAGGGGTTTTCAAACATCAGAAGAAATTCTGCGAATTCAGGAACGTCAGCCAGAGGTTTTACGGTATCACTCATCGTGTTCATACCAAACATTAAAACTGCAAAACCGACAAGAATGTTACCAAGGTTTTTCTTGCTTTCCTTTTTGGCTGTCATAACAAGGAAAATACCGATGATAGCAAGGATAGGTGAGAAGTTCTGAGGTTTTAACATTTGGATTAAGAAGTTGTCACCTTCGATACCGGTCAAACTCAAAATCCAGGAAGTAATGGTGGTACCGATGTTTGCACCCATAATAACGCCTACGGCCTGGGATAATTTCATAATGCCGGCATTTACGAAACCGACAACCATGACAGTGGTGGCGGAAGAAGATTGAATTACAGCGGTTACCAGCATACCTAAGAAAACGCCCTTAAAAGGGTTGGAAGTCAGCTTCTCCAAGATGCTTTCCATACGTCCGCCGGAAGCTTGTGTCAGTCCGTCTCCAAGGACCTGCATACCAAAAAGAAACATGGCCAAACCGCCAATAAGTGTTAGAATGTCAAAAAAATCCATATTATCCTCCGTAAAAATATATTTATATTATTTTTGGTTAAAAAATATTATTAATGTATGCAAAAAAAATTAAGAAAAAAGACGCAAAAAGCTTTTTCAATCCCATCTTAAAACCGGTATGTAAAGTTTGGTTCACTTGAATGTAAATTCTGTGTAAATTTTATTTACATTATAGTTTGGTTGAGCAGTAGATAAGGCGGGGATAAGAAAAAGACAGGGAAAAGCGTAAAATGGCTTTTTTAGGCATTGACAAAACCTGATTTTATGCCTAAAATCGTTATATATTGTAAAAGCGTTGATGAGGAATAGTAGATATCAGTACGTTTTCAGAGAAGGAATCCGACAGGAGAGTTTCAATGTCCTGCCAGGCTGTGAGATTCCGACGTCCCCTTGTATCGAACCCGCCTCGGAGTTCCTGCTAATCACAGGCGTAGCACCGGCGTTAACGGTAGGATGAGTGAATGCGTAAGCATTAATTAGGGTGGTATCGCCGAGCTTTTCGGTCCCTTGGGGACGGGAGAGCTTTTTTATTTTCAGGAAATGGTTTCTGCGTATCCTTATAAAATCTGCTCCGTTCTTCGAATATAAGTTTTTGGACGCAATTTGTGGGATATTTTAGAAAAGAAGTGGACGTGAACGGTGCAAACTCGCCGTCCTGGCTCGATTGCACCTTTTTCCGACATTGTGTCGGAAAATCACTGGGAATGAAACAAATTACTCAAAAACTAATATTCTCCGCAAGGTCGCAGGATTTTATAAGGATGTACAGAAACGGATAGTCAAGGAAAAAAGAAACTTAATAAAGCAAATTTATAATATAAAAAATAAAGGAGAAGAATCATGGCAGAAGACAAGAAATTAGTGGAAGCCATCACATCCATGGACGTGGATTTCGCCCAGTGGTATACGGATGTGGTAAAGAAAGCAGAGTTAATCGATTACACCAGTGTAAAAGGCTGTATGGTAATCAAGCCCGCAGGTTATGCAATCTGGGAGTTGATTCAGAGTCAGTTGGATGCGCGTTTTAAGGAGACGGGAGTAGAGAATGTATACTTACCGATGTTCATTCCCGAGAGTCTTTTACAGAAAGAAAAGGATCATGTAGAAGGCTTTGCACCTGAAGTTGCGTGGGTAACCCACGGCGGTTTGGAACCCTTACAGGAGAGAATGTGCGTACGTCCCACCTCAGAGACTTTGTTCTGCGATTTCTATGCAAACGAAGTACATTCATACCGTGATTTGCCTAAGGTATATAACCAGTGGTGCAGCGTTGTTCGTTGGGAGAAGACCACAAGACCTTTCTTAAGAAGCCGTGAATTCTTATGGCAGGAGGGTCATACTGCACACGCAACCGCAGAAGAAGCAGAAGCACGTACCATTCAGATGCTAAATGTATACGCTGACTTCCTTGAGAATGTTTTAGCAATCCCTGTTGTCAAAGGTCAGAAGACCGATAAAGAAAAATTCGCAGGCGCAATTGCAACTTACACTATTGAAGCATTGATGCATGACGGTAAGGCGTTGCAGTCAGGTACCAGCCACAACTTCGGTGACGGTTTTGCGAAAGCATTCGGCATCCAGTATACATCAAAAGAAAACAAACTCGAATACGTACACCAGACATCTTGGGGTATGACCACCAGATTAATCGGTGCCATCATCATGGTACACGGCGACAATTCAGGTCTTGTTTTACCGCCCAGAGTAGCACCTGTACAGGTTGCGATTATTCCTATCCAGCAGAAGAAGGAAGGCGTACTTGACAAGGCTTATGAATTAAAAGACCGCTTAAAAGGCTTCCGCGTGAAAGTAGATGATACCGACAAGTCACCCGGTTGGAAGTTCTCTGAGCAGGAAATGCGCGGTATTCCCGTACGTATTGAAATTGGTCCCCGCGACATCGAAGCAAATAAGGCTGTACTTGCCCGCAGAGATACCGGTGAGAAGATTGAAATTAATTTAGATGAGTTAGAAGTTAAGGTAGCGGAACTTCTTGATCAGATTCAGGTTGAAATGCTTGAAAGAGCCCGCGCACATCGCGAAGAACATACCTATACCGCTACGGATTATGCGGAGTTCTTAGATATTTTAGAGAATAAGCCCGGTTTCGTGAAAGCTATGTGGTGTGGCGACAGAGCTTGTGAAGATAAGGTAAAAGAAGACGCTGCGGCAACCAGCCGTTGTATGCCTTTTGAACAGGAAAAATTGTCAGATAAGTGTATTTGTTGTGGCAAACCTGCTTCAAAAATGGTATATTGGGGTAAGGCGTACTAAAATGATTTTTAGCGTGAAATCAGAACGGTACAGAGTTAAAATATTTAAATTTAAAATTATTTTATAAAAAAGAAAGAAGGACGAAAAAATGAACGTATTGGTTATTAACTGTGGTAGTTCATCATTGAAGTACCAGCTTATCAACAGCGACACAGAGGCAGTACTTGCAAAGGGTCTTTGCGAAAGAATCGGTGCTCCCGGATCTGTATTAAAGCATCAGCCTACCGGCGGTGAGAAGGTAGCAATCGAGAATCCCATGCCTACACATACAACAGCAATCCAGATGGTAATTGATGCATTAACAGATGCAAATCACGGTGTTGTAAAATCTTTGGACGAAATCGACGCTGTAGGTCACAGAATCGTACACGGTGGCGAGAAGTTTGCAAGCTCTGTAGTAATTGATGATGAAGTTATGAAGGCAATTGAAGAATGTAACGACCTTGCACCTCTTCATAATCCTGCTAACTTAATCGGTATCAATGCTTGTAAAGAAATTATGCCTAACGTACCTATGGTAGGTGTATTCGATACCGCTTTCCATCAGACAATGCCTGAGAAAGCATACCTTTACGGACTTCCTCATAAATATTACGAAGATTACAAAGTACGTCGTTACGGATTCCACGGAACCAGCCATGATTTCGTATCAGCCCGTGCTGCAGAAATCCTCGGCAAGAAGCGCGAAGATGTTAAAATTATCGTTTGCCACTTAGGAAATGGTGCAAGTATTTCAGCTGTTGACCATGGCAAGTGTGTAGACACAAGTATGGGTCTTACTCCTTTGGAAGGTCTTATCATGGGAACACGTTCCGGCGATATGGACCCCGCAATCGTAGAGTTCCTTGGCAAGAAGTTAGGAAAGTCTTTGGAAGAAGTTACCAAGATTTTGAATAAGGAATCAGGTGTTTACGGTTTGTCAGGCGGCGTATCCAGCGACTTCCGTGATTTGTCTGCGGCAATGGACGAAGGCAATTTGCTTGCAAAAGCAGCTCTTGAAACTTATTGCTACAGAGTAGCAAAATACATCGGCTCTTATGTAGCTGCTATGAACGGCGTTGATATCATTGCTTTTACAGCAGGTATCGGTGAAAACGATGCTCGCGTACGTGGTATGGTTGGTGAATATTTTGAATACCTCGGAACCTCTGTTGATCCCGAGAAGAACAAAGTTCGTGGTGAAGAAGCAATCATCTCTAACCCCGGCGATAAGGTAACCGTTATGGTAGTACCTACCAACGAAGAACTTGCAATTGCGAGAGAAACCGTAAAATTGGTTTAATTTAAAAAGAGGACGCGGTGTGGATTTTATCATTTGTCCTTAGGGACGCTTTCGCTCGTTTGTACTACGCAACGGTACGTAGGATTGCAAAGGACGCAATCCAAGTACCGGCGAGTACAAACGCCCTTTGAACAAAACGATAAAATCCACACCGCTGTTTTTGATTGATAAAAAGTTGTTTAAAAATATCAGTTGCGAAATGACGCGGAAGAGAAAATAGTCTATGAAAGATGCATAGAAGTATATATAAAAAGTGTGCTGTTTCCCGCGAGCTCGATAAATTTAAGGTTAAATCAGTATAGTCTATGAAAGCAAAAAGCTCGAAAATTCGGGCTTTTTTTAGATTGTCACTTGATTTGGATAATTTGTTGATGCAAAAAGTCGATAATTTTCGCTTATACAGAAAATAAAATAGTATAATTTACAAAAATAAACATTTTTATAAAAGGAGTGAGTTAAATGGAAACAAGAGATGTAATAATTTATGGAAAGCAAGTGGTGGAGTGTTACTATAAAGGTGAGGTTAATTGGTATTCCTTTTTATGGTATATTGCCCAATATGTAACAATTGTTGAGTATAGTGAAAATACAATTACTATACTCAATAGAAGTGGCGAAGCATTTTTTAAAAATATAGAAATGTATGATGATGAACGTGAGACACATAATTATAATATCGACAGAGAATCTAAATTGTTCCGGGAGCATCATAGAGGATATAAATACAATAAAGCGATTTTAGAAAGTTTATGGTAAAGTAGAGATTAAAATCAGGTTGTTTTTTGTGTTTTCATTTGCAAACATTTTCACACGCGATTCATATCTTTCTTACTTTAGAACATATATTGTAAAAACGAATCATTATAAAATTGCGGAGACAATATATGGACAAAAAGACGATGACCAAGGTGATTTTTATTATGGTTGCGGCAATGGCGGTAGCGTTGTTGATTCGGGGAATTGTGTTACATAGTAAAAACGATAAACAGGCACAAACTAATGTAGAAGAGTTGCCTTTTACGGAAGTAGAACCTGAAGAAAAGCCATACAGTGGTTGCATTGTTGTGGTTGATGCCGGTCATGGCGGTAAAGACCCTGGGAAAGTCGGTGTGAACGGGACTTTGGAGAAAGATATTAATTTGGAAATTGCTTTGCTTTTAAAAGATGAGCTGGAAGGTGAGGGAATTACAGTTGTACTGACCAGGTATGATGACAGCGGCTTATACGATGCAAACAGCAGTAATAAAAAGGTGCAGGATATGCGCGCGCGCCTTTTGATTATTGAAGAAAGCAAAGCGGACCTTGTAGTAAGCATTCACCAAAACAGTTTTGGGGATGCATCTGTGCGCGGTCCACAGGTATTTTATTATGAAACAAGTGAGAATGGTGCTAATGCGGCAGAACTTGTACAGAATGCCCTAAATGAAGATTTGGAAATTGCCCGTCCGCGGGTACAAAAAGGGAATGATAATTATTATTTGCTTACGAAATGCTCCAATGTTATGGTTATTGCGGAATGTGGCTTTCTCTCGAATCCCGAAGAAGAGGCACTTTTAAATGATAAGGAGTATCAGCAGAGAATTGCCGAGGCGCTCAAACGGGGGATTTGTGAGTATTTGGAATCGCAAAGAGTAGCACCTATGGATATAAAAGAGCCTGAAGAACCTGTGATTTAAAAGTGGCTTGGTATTCTTTTAAAAGTGTGGTATGATATACTTGAGTGAGTATCGGTATGCGTTTTGGGCGAATATGTGATTGCCCGTAGGCATCAAACCGATGTTCAAATGCCTGGAGGATGGTATGCAGACTCTTGTTGTTACACAGGATGAAAACAGAATAGATAGGCAGACAATTATGCAGGCCGGTGAAATTATAAGAAACGGCGGCTTGGTGGCGTTCCCCACAGAGACGGTTTATGGTCTCGGCGGTGACGGATTGAATCCGGATTCTTCCCGTAAAATATACGCGGCGAAGGGACGTCCGTCGGATAATCCGCTGATTATCCATATTTACCGGATGGAAGATTTGCAGGTCCTTGTAAAAGAAATTCCGGACAATGCAAAGAAGTTGGCTGAGGCGTTTTGGCCGGGGCCGCTTACGATGATTTTGCCCAAGGCGGATCTTGTGCCGAAGGAGACTACGGGCGGACTTGATACGGTTGCTGTAAGAATGCCGTCGCATAAGGTGGCACTTGCTTTTATTGAAGCGGCAGGAGGCTTCGTGGCTGCACCCAGTGCAAACTTAAGCGGTAAACCCAGTCCTACCTTGGCAAAGTACGTTGTAGAAGATATGGACGGACGGATAGATATGATTATTGACGGCGGTGACATTGCCATTGGATTGGAATCGACCATCGTGGATTTAACCGGTGATGTGCCTATGATTTTAAGGCCGGGTTATATTACGTTGGATATGTTAAAAGATGTGTTGGGTGAGGTAAAATGTGACCCTACACTTTTAGACGGAGATTGCAAGGAACGCCCCAAGGCACCGGGAATGCGATATCGTCACTATGCGCCCAAAGGGGATATGCTGATTGTGGACGGTGAAGCGGAGGCGGTAGTACGGGAAATTAACCGATGTGTTGCGGACAGCCGGAAACGAGGGTTTAAAACGGGCGTGATTGCTACCGGTGAGAATGCGGACAAGTACGAAGCAGATGTTGTTAAGGTGGTAGGCGGAAGAAATGAAGAGACTGCCATCGCGGCATCGTTGTATCGCATTTTAAGAGAGTTCGATGATGAGGAAGTGGACGCGATTTATTCGGAAAGTTTTGCCACGGACGGCATCGGACAAGCCATTATGAATCGATTATTAAAGGCTGCAGGCCATAAATATAAACAAATTCGGGAGGAAGAGTAAATGAATATTTCATTAGGATGTGACCACGGCGGTTACGATTTAAAAGAGGCAGTAAAGAAGCATTTGGAAGCACAGGGACATACCTGCAAGGATTTTGGTTGTTATGACAAGAACTCTTGCGATTATCCCAACCACGGCAGACCGGCAGCAGAAGCGGTTGCAAACGGCGAGTGCGATAAGGGTATTGTAATTTGCACCACAGGTATCGGTATGTCTATGGTTGCAAATAAAGTAAAAGGTGTTCGTGCGGCACTTTGCGCAGACTCTCTTTCGGCAGAGTTGACAAGACAGCACAATAACGCAAACGTGCTTGTTTTGGGTGCAGGTATTGTAGGAATGAATCTTGCACTTAAAATTGTGGATACTTTTATGACTACTGATTTTTCAGGGGATGAAAGACACCAGAGAAGAATTGATTTGATTGAGAAATAAGTTAAAAGAATTGTAGTATGGATTGAATATGCCGGAAGTTTGGTCGGCGCGGAGGGTTACATGAAGAGAAAAGATTATATTTCCTGGGATGAATATTTTACGGGGATTGCAATGCTTTCGGGTATGCGTTCCAAAGACCCCAATACACAGGTGGGGGCCTGTATTGTAGGAAGGGACAATCGTATTTTATCTGTAGGATATAACGGATTTCCCAATGGATGTTCGGACGAATTATTCCCTTGGGCGCGTGAAGGCGGCGAGTTGGATACCAAGTATGCCTTTGTTGCCCACAGTGAATTAAATGCGATTCTTAACTATCGCGGCGGTAATTTGGAAGGGGCTAAAATTTATGTCACATTATTCCCCTGCAATGAGTGCGCCAAGGCGATTATTCAGGCAGGCATTAAGGAAGTAATCTATGATTCCGATAAATATGCAGGAACGCCTTCCAATGTTGCGGCAAAGAAAATGTTTGAGGCAGCAGGGGTAAAATGTGTGCAGTATCAGCGCACGGGACGTACCATTAGTTTTGAAGTATAAAAAGTAATGAACCGCAATGCGGTGCGAGATATAATTCGCTTTTGCTGAAAGTTACAGGAAACAACAAAAGGCAGGTATTATGTTGAGAAAGAAAAAGAAAAAACTTGTAGCGGTGGTAATCGCGGTATGTATGTTTACCATGGGATTGCCGCAGATGACGGCATATGCTACAGGAACGTTGGAACAATTGCAAAATGCACAACAGCAGATGCAGCAGATGCAGCAGGAAAAAGAAGAAATAGATGAAGAGCGTCAAGAACTTCAAGGCGAGTTAGGCGGTTTGGAGCAACAGCATGGTTCCTTAAAATCGGAGCTGAATTCCTTGAATGAAGAACTTGCGGAAGCTGCCGAACATTTGGCGGAATTGGAAGCGCAGATTGCAGAGAAAGAAGCTGAAATTGCGCAGACAAAGAAGGAACTTGAGGAAGCAAAGCAGGCGGAAGCAGACCAGTATGAAGCGATGCAGAACCGTATGCAGGCGTCTTACGAAAGTCCGGATTCGGAGTATTTAGAGATGCTTCTGTCGGCCCGCAGTATTTCGGAACTTTTGAACTTTGCTGACTATATCAGTATGTTGGCAGATTATGACAATCAGGTGCTTTTAAAATATCAGGCTACTAAGGAAGCGGTAGCTGCCAAAGAGGTAGCTTTGGAACAGGAACTGGCGGAGTTAGAAGTGTTGAAGCAGGCTAATTTGGATGAACAGGAGCGTATTAATGCTTTGATTCAAACTACGGCAGACTATGTGCAGAAGTATGCTGCGCAGATTTCTACCGCGGAGGCGGAACTTGCGGAAATTGAAGCTGAGATTGCACGAAAAGAAGCGGAAATTGCAGCGCAGGAAGCGGACATTGAAGCGCTTAAGAAGAAATATCAGGAAGAACTTTTGATGTCCCAGTTGGCAAATTCTTCTGCCAAAAGAGATATTTCTCAGGTGGTTTTTGAAGAAGGCGACAGATATCTTCTTGCGAATTTGATTTATTGTGAAGCCGGTGGCGAGCCTTATGAAGGTCAGCTAGCGGTTGGAGCGGTAGTAATCAACCGCGTTTTATCAAGTGTATATCCCAATACGGTATCAGGTGTTATTTATCAAAGAAGGCAGTTTTCACCGGTAGCCAGCGGACGATTGGCTTTGGCGTTGTCCCAGAATAAAGCAACTCCTTCCTGCTATCAGGCGGCAGATGCTGCAATGTCCGGGCAGACAAATGTGGGTGGTTGTGTGTATTTCAGAACACCGATTCCGGGACTTACGGGTATACAGATTGGTGGGCATATCTTTTATTAGAAAACGAAACCTCAGGCTTAGTGATCAAGCCTGAGGTTTTTGAATGCATAATATATTCGGCGACATATTAAATATCGTACTCATCTATCAAATCCATATACCGTTTAAATTCGCCGCTGTACATCGTATTCAGCAACATATCCGTTCTCACCAGCGCAGAATGCAACTGGTCTTTGGTAATCATATCTTTCACGGAAGCTTCCGCCAGCTCGTCCAAATCAAGCACACGAATCTGCCCGTCGGGATACAACACAACATCGGTCAACAAATCCGTAGAAGTGTAGGAATTTGTTGTCGCATCATACTCATAATCCACAATATCGCAGTACCAGTAAAGCAGGGAATTGTCAGCACGATAAAACTTGCTTACTTTAATGCCTTCTTTCAGCAAATAAGCAGAAAAACCGTGATCCATGTCTTTTCTGGGTTTAATGGTTTTCCATTTGGTAATAATAACGGTATCGTCGTGGTAAAGAACAACGTCGTCCTTGAGGTGTACGATTTCGTCAGGTATCAGCCTTCTGCGATATAAAGTGATATTTTCCATAGAATTCCTTTCGGTGGTAAGATGTGTGTCCTATATGTAAAAATAGTACCTTTTGCAGGGGCAAAAGTCAACGAAAAAACTTTGCAAAAAGTGCCTAAAATTCGTACTTTTTAACTAGACATTGTTTGACAAAGTGAGTATAATTATAAAGATGGTACAAAATAGGGAGAGAAGTACTAATTTTATGGCTACCGGAAAAAGAGATAACAAAATGAACATGCGTGAGATTGCCAGGGTATTGGTATGTATCTCGCAGTTTACCATTTACATGCTGGTGCCCATTGCAATGTGTTTTTTCGGAGGATTGTTTCTGGATAAATGGCTTGGAACTTCTTTTATCGCGATTGTGCTGTTTTTTGTCGGAGCACTTGCGGGCGGACGGAATGTGTATCGGCTTGCAAAGAAATATTTCGGCGAAGGTAAGGAGTAATCAGATTTGAAAAAGCAGAATGCCACTCTGATTGAATTATGGGTGGGAATTGTATTTTTTGCATTGGTTTCCCTGCTTGCGGGAATCTGGTTTGTGGAGAATCAAATTGCTTATGCATTGGGCGTGTTGGTCGGTGCGCTGACCGCGGTATATTTGGCCTGGCATATGGCAAGAAGTATCGACAAAATGTTAGACAGGGCAGAGGTGGGTGCTGATCCCGGAATGGGAATGCGTGTGTCAAGCCTGTTGCGCTACGGTATCGTGGTGCTGGTTTTAATCATCACGGCGTTTGCTTCGGAGTGGGTGAACCCCATCAGTACATTTGTCGGTATTATCGGATTGAAAGTAGCGGCATATCTCCAGCCGTTTACTCATAAAATCGTGTTTAAGGTATTTGGCTGGGAAGAAGAAGTCTATCCCGAAATGCCTGACACAGAAGAATAAGGAGGTAGAAGTATGGGACAGGGAATCCTGTTATCCGGCGGAGACAACATTGACTTCATGATACATGGTGTCTTCTCTTACAATCTCTTTGGACAAGAGGTGTGGATAACAACATCGCACATATGTCTTTTGATCG
>JAGAQZ010000025.1 GCA_017622505.1 Lachnospiraceae bacterium | reverse complement strand
TTTCACAATCTGTTCTGTAAGTTTACTAATGTCCATAGTTAGAAACTCCTTATATTTTTCAAACATACTATAGCATTTTATAATTATGCACGCAATGTCTGTTTAAAGTCGCAAATAAAATACATTCTTGACACACTTATCCGTGAATGATATATTAATTTACAGAAAAGGAAACGAGTTTGTTACCATACGGCTTATGCTTATGTGGGGTACTTCGTTTCCTTTTCTTTTTTCACATTTATCATATCATACAAATACAATTTATCGTCTTCTGAATGTCTTACTATAATCTCGATTCTATATATGTTATATCTATCTATCAAATTGCCATTATATATAGGTAACGCAAACCTGGTTGTGTACCTATACCATCCATATTTTGCGTCAATTTTATGTTTATCTTTTTTATTTTCGCTCCATCGCTTATTGGTTGCACATTCTATCAATTGCGGTATTTTTTGTGTTGCATTTGCCTTGGCTTTCGCATTTGTTCCTCTTAGTTTTATTGTATCCTCTGAACCTTTTAATTCACTCGGAAATTCACTTCCAATATAAATTTTATCAGCTGTTTCAAATACATTAAAATGTTTTCCCACATACGCTTTTACATATTTTTCGACATCTTTCCAATCTATATTTTGTCTTCCGCGAAACCGAATTTCATTGATGACTACAATCTTTTGTCCACTTATATCCGTTAAAATATCTTCGTTCAAATACTAACCTCCTTATACTTTTATTTAAGTTGTGAAAAATCCGAGAGAACTCTCAATGATAAAAAGAAATTATTTGTAAAATAATGGCGGGGATATTCCCCGCCTACATGAATGAAATTGCTATTTTATTATATGAAATCCGTCTCCGACACGCAAGATGATTTGCCTGAAAACTCATCGACAAAAATCAACAATTCCACCTACAACTCCGTATAAAACATCCCCATCAGCAACTGCACACCGATAGACACCGCCGTAATCGCCGCCCAACAGGTAAATCCCATAAGGATAGGCTTTCCGCCTTTTTTCACCAGATTGATCAGGTTGGTATTCAAGCCGATGGCGCACATTGCCATAGCGATAAAAAATTTCGCCAGCCACTTCATTGCCTTCACAAATGTATCGCTATAAATAACCGTAAAATCACTCTCCGGCAGAATTCCTACAATCGTGGTAACAATCGATGCCCCGATAAAATACAGAATAAACCAGGGGAATATCTTTTTAAAAGAGAATTCACTGCCCTTATTCCCGGATTTCTTTGCCTTATAGGTACGAAACAACGCTAACGCCAAAGTAATCGGAATAATTGCAAGGGTTCGCACCAACTTAACGGTAACCGCAGACGAAAGAATTCCTTCCACTCCGTATAAACCTTCCGCCGTGGACGCTACCGCAGTTACTGATGAAGTATCATTTACCGCAGTTCCCGCAAAAATCGCGAAGCCTTCCGAACCGAAACCGATTGCCTGCCCTAAATACGGGAACACCAAAGCCGCAATCACGTTAAAAAGAAAAATAACCGAAACCGACTGCGCTACTTCTTCATCATCCGCATTAATCACCGGTGCCGTTGCCGCAATGGCGGAACCGCCGCAAATGGAAGAACCAACGCCGATAAGGCAGGATACCTTTTTATCCATTTTTAAGACCTTCATCATAAGAAAGGCCACAATAAGCGACGTGCTAATCGTCGATATGATAACAGGCAGACTCTGGCTACCCATCTTCGCAATGGTTCCGAGATTCAGGCTGAATCCTAAAATAATAACCGCCCACTGCAGAATCTTCTTAGAAGTAAATTTAATGCCGTCTTTTAAGTTATTATGTGCGGGAAGTTTAGGCGCTATCATCGCAATCATCATACCCATTAATATGGAGAATACCGGCGCACCGATAATCTCCATTGAAAAGTTCCCTATTTTGCATTCACTTAAAATCGTGGCAATGCCTGCGATAATAGCGCAGAACAAAATACCAAGTAATTTTTTCATCATTTGTCTCCTTTTATTATTTTAGATATTTATTTTTCAAATACTTATGATATACCATCATTGCAGGAACTCCTATAATAGCACACAACCCCAAAGCAATGTATTGATAACCCGCCGACTCCTTAATAAAAAAAGCCGGCAACGCAGTAACAGAAATAACAGCACCAAATATGATCCACATCATTCCGTGACATTTGTTCCATTTTGCTACATCAACAAGTTGAGAAGAGTTTAAAAGCTTTTCAAATCTGTAGAAGCGAACCGGTTTTTTTGCGCAAAAATTAAATATGCCGATTACGATGTAAAAAACTCCCAACGCACATATAATCGCAGAAAATAAAATACTTAACTCCTCTATGTTCATATTGCAATTCCCCTTCACATCATATCTTTTGCAATTCTACACATCCATCTCTAACTCAACCGGACAATGGTCGGAACCCATAATATCCGTATGAATCTTCGCGCCTTTTAACTTATCCTTCAAGGCACCTGACACGATAAAATAGTCAATACGCCAGCCTGCGTTCTTGGCTCTTGCGCTGAAGCGGTAAGACCACCAGGAATAAATATTCTCCATATCCGGATAAAAATGTCTAAAAGTATCGATAAAACCATTCTCCAAAACCGTGCTGAATTTGCCACGCTCTTCATCAGTAAAACCGGCATTTTTGCGGTTGGTTTTGGGGTTCTTTAAGTCGATTTCCTTATGGGCCACGTTCAAGTCACCGCAGTACACCACAGGTTTGCTCTCTTCCAACTTCTTAATATAAGTAAGAAAATCATCTTCCCAACGCATACGGTAATCCAAACGGGCAAGGCCGTCCTGGGAATTAGGCACATACACCGTAATCATATAAAAACTATCATACTCCAGAGTAATCACGCGCCCCTCGTGGTCGTGCTCCTCCACGCCGATGCCGTAACTTACACTAATCGGTTTATGCTTGGTAAAAATCGCGGTTCCCGAATATCCTTTCTTCTCCGCATAATTCCAGTACTGCTCATAACCCGGCAAATCCAGTTCAATCTGCCCCTCCTGCAGCTTAGTCTCCTGTAAACAGAAGAAGTCCGCATCTATTTCATTGAAGAAATCCATAAAACCCTTTTCACGGCAGGCTCTGATGCCGTTTACGTTCCATGATATAAATTTCATATTTCGCCCTCGCTCAATCAGTTATTTTAATTATCTTACTTTTACCTAAAGTGGATTTAAAAATTTTAATTATATTTCCTTATCCATCTTACTGTTTTTTCAGGTAAAAGACAATCAAAAAGTCCCAATTTTTATATTTGTGCAAGAATATCTCGGTTGCTGGGTGGATATTTTTATTCCATAAAGAACCGTTTTGAATGCGTCGGCACTTAATGAGCAAGGATTCTTCCTTGCGAATTTAGTACCGTTACGTATTCAACCGAGCGAAAGCGTGTTCTTTTGGAATATAAAATAATCCACACAGCCTTCGTCATCTCTCCCACACAAATATAAAAATTAGGACTTATCAATTACTTTTTAAATTCCACATCCTTATTCAGGAAATGCTGTAATTTCTCGCTCTTTGGATGCTCAAATACTTCCTCCGGCGTGCCCATTTCTTCGATAACGCCGTCTGCCACGAAAATCACCTTCGTCGCCACTCTTCTTGCAAACTCCATTTCGTGGGTTACCACAATCATAGTGCTATCGGAAGATTTTAAGCCTTCGATTACTTTTAATACTTCACCCGTAAGCTCGGGATCCAATGCACTTGTAGGCTCATCAAAACAAAGAATGTCGGGATTAAGAATCAATGCTCTTGCTATGGCCACACGCTGCTGCTGACCGCCGGATAATTCGCAAGGATATGCATCCTTTTTGTCCGCAAGTCCTACTCTGTCCAGAAGTGCCAAGGCCTGTCTCTCTATTTCAGTAAATGCAAGGCGCTTCTCTTCCCTGCTGCCGCCGTTCTTTTTGATGCGCTCCGCTTCCAGAAGTTCCGCTGCCAGAGTCAGATTGCGCAGCACGTTGTACTGGGGAAACAAATTAAACTGCTGGAATACCAGACCGAAATGCAAGCGGTTCTGACGAAGCTGAGACTCGCTTAAATTCCCTGCTGTTTCCGCATCATAAATTACTGTATCATTTACCATTATGGTTCCCGCATCCGGTGTCACCAACTGGTTTAAGCATCGAAGAAGCGTGGTTTTACCGCCGCCGGAAGACCCGATAATTGCCAAAACCTCTCCCTTATCCAGGGAAAAGGAAATTCCTTTTAATACTTCTTCTTTGCCGTATATTTTACGAATATTATCAACCTGTAACAAAGCCATTTTTCATACCTGCCTTTCTCTTTACTAACCTGCGTAATAGTTTAACTTCTTCTCAATCTTGTTAAAGAGAATAGTTAAAACACCCGTAAAGAGCAGGTAAAATGCGCCGATGTAGAAGATAGGCCAGATAATTGCATGCAAGCCTACAATGTCCTGCGCCGCTTTCAAAAGTTCCACTACGGAAACTACGCGGGCAAGGGACGTATCTTTTACAAGGGTAATGATTTCGTTGCCCATAGGGGGCAGAATTCTTTTGATTACCTGGAACAATACCACGCGGAAGAAAATCTGCGTCTTGGTCATACCAAGCACCTGACCGGCCTCGTACTGTCCGGCGGGAATGCTCTCAATACCGCCACGGTAAATCTCCGAGAAGTAGGCTGCATAGTTCACGATAAAAGCTACCACAACCGCAGGAAAACGGTCCAAGCCCTGAACACCAAAAATAAGTCCCGGTCCGTAGAATACCAGAATAACCTGTAACATCAAAGGCGTTCCTCGGATAATCCATACAATGCCCCTTGTCAGATAGCGCAAGGGCTTAAACTTGGACATGGAACCAAAAGCAATCACAAGGCCCAAAGGCAGCGCTCCAAGCAATGTGATAAAAAACAGGATTAAGGTAATTTTAAAACCGTCCAACAATTGTAATGTAACTTCTAAAAAACTCATATGTACTCCTTCTCTTTTGAGAAAATCAAGGGGTTATGCACCTTCGGCACATACCACTTCCTATCTTACCTTATAATACAGAAAAAGGGCAAGCAAACTTGCCCTTATCTTTTATAAATTTTATCTAAAATCTTAGTAAACTACGTTTACACCGTACTTTTCACCAAGTTCCTGCATTGTGCCGTCTTCCATAAGTTCAGCAATTGCTTTGTTGATCATCTCTAAAGTCTGTGCATCTTCCAAACGTAAGCCGATTGCATATTCTTCTTTTGCAAGCTCGATGCCTTCTACTACCATAAGATCGCTGTAGTCAGTATCTTCGGTAATTACGGCTCTTGCAAGTACCCAGTCAAGTACACAAGCTTCACATGTGCCGGACTTCACTTCAAGAAGACCATCCTTCTGTGCAGATACGCCTACGAATTCGTTGGTAGAAAGAGTTGCGTCATCTTCGATTGCGCTCTGTCCTGCAGAACCGCTTTCCGCACAGATTGTAATATCTGTAAAATCTTCGATTGTCTTGTATGTATCAGCGTTATCCTTGTTGATTACAACAACCTGCATGTTTTCTACATATGAAGTAGAGAATGCCATATCTTCTTTTCTTTCTTCGGTAACAGTAAGACCGTTCCAGATACAGTCGATTGACTTAGACTGTAATTCGAATTCCTTCTGGTCCCATTCGATTACCTGGAAAACAGGTTCTACGCCAAGCTTTTCACAAACAGCTTCAGCGAATTCGGTATCAAAACCGGTTAAGTTACCTTCTTCATCATAGTAGTTCATAGGTTCGTAAAGGGTAATACCGATTACAAGAGTACCCTTATCTTCAATGTAAGCCCAGTCTTCCTTCTGTGAAGAACAGCCTGCCAACAAAGTAACCATCATCAAAGTTGCCAATAAAACTGAAACAATTTTCTTCATTTTTCCTCCATCCCGGATTATACATCCGTATTTATAATACTTTTCTCTGTTAAAGCACTAACATACTAGCATGTAAAATCTGTCCTTGTCAACCGAATTTAGGCCTATAACTACATTATTTCATTAAATATAAAATGCTGTACGGATTATTTTATCTTCCTACAGAACGCGCTCTCGCTCGATTGTCCGCGTAACAGTACTAAACTCGCAGAACATCACAGTTCTGCTCGTTAAGTGCTGACGCGTACAAACGGTTCTTTCGGAATGAAAAATATCCGTACAGCATCCATTATATTCAACAATAATTATGAATTCAAATATGCTACCTGCTCTTCGGTTAATACATCGATAGATTTTCCTAAGAAAGCAAGTTTTCTTGCCGCAACGTTGTTGTCTACTTCCTTGGGAACGTCGATTAACTTGGTGTTTAACTCGTTAGCATGTTCTACAAGATATTTTGCAGACAATGCCTGAATTGCAAAGCTCATATCCATAATTTCTGCGGGATGTCCGTCTCCTGCTGCCAGATTTACAAGACGGCCTTCGGCAAGGATAAAAATCCACTGGCCGGTAGGAAGCTTATATCCCATAATGTTTTTACGCATTTCTTTCTTCTCTACGGCGATTTCTTTTAATCTTGCCATATCGATTTCACAGTCAAAATGTCCTGCGTTGCAAAGGATTGCGCCATCCTTCATTACTGCGAAGTCATTCTCATCAATAACCTTATTGCATCCGGTTACGGTTACAAAGAAGTCGCCCAATTTAGCCGCTTCATTCATAGGCATTACTTCAAATCCGTCCATAACCGCTTCGATTGCCTTAATCGGGTCGATTTCGGTTACGATAACCTTAGCTCCCAAGCCCTTGGCGCGCATTGCGGTACCTTTACCGCACCAGCCATAGCCTGCAACAACAACGGTTTTACCGGCTACAATTAAGTTCGTGGTACGATTGATGCCGTCCCAAACGGACTGGCCTGTACCGTAACGGTTATCAAATAAATGCTTACAATCCGCGTTATTCACTTTTACCATCGGGAACATTAACTCCCCTGCGGCATCCATTGCTTCCAAACGAATAATACCGGTTGTGGTTTCCTCACAACCGCCGATTACGTTAGGAATCAAATCGCGGAATTCGGTATGCATCATATGTACCAAATCGCCGCCGTCGTCAATGATGATGTTGGGGCCGACTTCCAAAACTTTACGAATATGATGATTGTATTCTTCTTCAGTTGCATCGTACCATGCATGTACTTCAAGACCTGCCGCAACCAAAGCTGCCGCTACGTCGTCCTGAGTTGACAAGGGATTTGAACCCGTTACATACATTTCGGCACCGCCTGCTGCCAAAACCTTGCAAAGATATGCGGTCTTTGCCTCCAAATGCACGGAAAGCGCTACCTTCTTCCCTGCAAAAGGTTTTGTCTTAGAGAATTCCTCTTCCAACATTCTTAAAAGGTCACAATTTCTCTTAACCCACTCTATTTTACGTTCGCCGCTCTCGGCCAAGTTAATGTCTCTGATTTCGCTGCTCATATTTTTTCTCCTTATAAAAGATTGTCCGCCGGGAAACACTTCCTTTCGGACTTTTTCATTATATATGAAAATAAGACGGGCTGGCAAGATAAAATGCGAACAGTCTACACTTTTTTGTATGTTTTGTTTAACTTAAATATAAAATTCTTCTCCTCTTCTTTTTCTACTCTCTCTTACTCCTTCACCTCCTCATAAATCTCCCGAATCAGAAACAGACTGACCGGCCCTAACACGATACCACCCACGCTAAAAAAGTGAAGCCCGAAAAACACCGACAGCAGAACAAAAATCGGGTAGACATTCATTTTATCTCCGATTAATTTCGGTTCCAGTATTTGACGCAGAAACACACAAATGCCGTATACCAGAAGACAACCCACGCCTTGCCAAAGCTTTCCCTGTATAAATTGAAAAATTGCAATGGGTAACAGAACGATTCCGCTCCCTACAAAAGGAAGCATATCCAGAAACCCGGTCAGAAATCCCCACAAATACCAACGCCCGGTCCCGCAGGCAAAAAGTCCTGCCATCGCCACCGCGGATACGCACAGCACAATAATCAACTGCGCTTTTACATATATTTTAAGAAGGGTAAGGATTTTGCGACTCATCAGGCGCACCTTCTCAAAGGCCGCATTTTTCGACAACCGTCCCTTGATGCGGTCATAGTCCTTCGTCAGTAGAATAATGGCAATCACGGTAACCACGATAAAAAAGACGCCCTCCGCCACGGCTCCTGCATAGGAATACGACGCATCGATTGCTTTGGGCGCAAAGTTATCCTTAATGCTGACCACCATATTCTCCGTACCTTCCACCACCCTCTGCTGTAACAGCCTTGAATCCAGGTGCATTTTATCACCGATAAAATCACAGCAGGTATCCAGGGCCGCCATACAGCAATCCTTCAAATAATCGCCATTTTCCCTGAAATCTCCCACCATATCCATTCCGCGACAAAACAGAAACCAGGCTACCAACAAAAGAATAACCGCCAGAATCGCCAACAAAACCCCGGCCAGAATTCCCTCGGGGATTTTAATCTTCTTATGAAGCTTTTTTAAAATAGGAAGAAAGATGAGTACGAAAAGAAACGCCAGTACAAAAGGCGCAAGAAAGGGCAATACATAACGAAAAAACAACAAAGTCCCCGCTGTAATCACTGCAAGTTTTACAAGATTCTTTTTCCACAAAGCCATCAAAAAACTCATACTTCACCTCTTTGGAACAGTTGCACATCGCTTTGCAAGCGAAAATCGTTTCCTCACAAGTTAGTATGAGTTATTTTTCTTAATTTAACCTTCGTCAGTTCAGTTTTCGATATAATTTTATTTTCGAATCAGGTACTTGCCTAAAACACCTGCGGTGCCGTAAAAGTCATCTTTTCTCCCGTTCTCGGATGAATCAAAGTCAACCGGTACGCACAAAGTTTAAGTCCCCTGCCGATTTGCGCAGACAACTCTTTAGACACTTCACTCCCGTACTTCGTATCCCCGAGAATCGGATGCCCCGCATAAGATAGCTGTACGCGTATCTGATGATGGCGCCCCGTATAAAGCTTAATTTCCAGCTCTGAATATCCTTGTCCTTCCAAAGACAGCTCCTGCAATACCTTATATGCAAGCTTTGCCTTTTTACCAAGGCCGGCTTCCTTGCTTCCCGGCGGAACTACCTTTGACGTATTGCTTTTCACATCTTTGTATATAATATTCTCTAAAACGCCCTCTTTATTATCTTCAAAAGTACCACAAACCATAGCTCTGTAGATTTTTTCAGCCCTGCCGTCCTGTACCTGGGCAGAAAGCGATGCAGCAGCCGTCTTATTCTTCGCAAACACCAAAACTCCGCTGACAGGCTGGTCCAAGCGGTGTACCACCGCCACGTAAGGCTCCTTCCCAGCGGCCTGCTTATTGTGTGCACTACCGCCGGCAAGATGGTTTTTTAATTCACTTACCATATCCTGCTGTGCAATTCCCGCGGTCTGCACCGCAATCCCCGCAGGTTTATAGCATACGATTATGTCATTGTCTTCATATAAAATCTGTGTTTTCATAAAACCTCTGTATTTGTTATCATTTGGAATTCACATTAATTTTACCATATTTTTAAATATATGCTATTGTAAATTCTTTATCAAAGATTTGTAATCACCTTAAACGAATCCTCTTTACCCTAAATTTTAATGGATTACATTGGTTTTTGGTTGAAGTAAAATAGCCGATATGTTACACTTTTAGTCAGTTGGAGGCTTACAATGAAGCATAAAAATATAATAGTTGAGTATGCGCTGCCAATCACTGGAATATTGGTTATTATCGCATTACTCTATTCTCTGCATTATAAAATTCCTTTTATGATGGATGATATATGGTATGCTACCAATTTGGCAACCGCTCAGCCGTTGGAAAACTTCGGCGATGTAGTGGAAAGTCAGGTGTGGCACTTTTTGCACTGGGGAGGACGAAACATTACTCATGGTTTGCTCCAGCTCACGCTTATGGCCGGAGATGCAGCAGCAAATTTCATCAATATATTTATGACAATGCTCCTGGGCTGGGTAATTTGTTGGGTGGCAAAAGCCAAAAAACCTCTATGGTTTCTTATGTCCCTGTCCCTAATTATTGCTTGTAACCCTAATATCCGGATGAGTATGTTATGGCAGGCCGGCTGTGCAAATTATGTATATTCTACCGTATGGATTCTGTTTTTTCTTTGGCTTTATTTAAGGGAAACAACAGATACAGAAGTCAAAAAACTGCCGTTAATCACATTTTGGATTATTCCCTTGGGACTCATTACCGGATGGAGCAACGAGAACATGGGACCTGCAAGTTTTTGCATAGCATCAGCCATAATTGTGTATTTATTGAAGTTTCAGAAGAAACACATTCCGGCTTGGATGGTTATAGGTGCCGTATTTGCGCTGATTGGAAGTTGCTTGGCGATTCTCGCACCCGGAAACTTTGTGCGCTCTTCCTCTTTGCCAGAAATGGGATTCCTGCAATCGTTATCAGAACGCTTTATGAATATGTTCCGCGCCGGTCTGGATTTTTTGTATCCTTCTCTGTTCCTGCTTGCAATCGTTATGGTTATGTATATATGCTTTTTTAAAAAGAAACTTCAGCCATTTCAATGGTTTTTATTGGCACATGGCATATTATCTTACGGAGCGATGTTCTTATCACCGCATTATCCGGACCGCGCAACCTTCGGCACTATGTGTACAAACATTGTTTTGATTATATCTATGCTTAGTCCGCTTTTAAAAGAGAATACCTCTCTTTTGAAATATATAAATATTACCGCAACCACTATTGCTTTATACGCTGCTTTTATGTTGGTTGCACTTTTAAATATATTATAAAAAGTCCGTTTTGAAAGGAATTATTTATGTTAAAGAAACTTTTTACTTTTCAATCAGTTTGTTATATTCCTCTTTGGATAATTTTATCCCTTCTCGGTAGTGTAGGGTGCTTTTATATTTTAAGTCTTGGGCATTCGGGTACTTTCTTTAACAGTATTGTTTGTAAAATCTTTTTGGCACTGGTCATAACTGCAGCACTTTTTATCACGGTTAAAGATTTCGACAAAATAAAAGAGAAAAAAGCACTTTTCAAAAGAATCGGATATTCCTTTGTTTTCTCTGCTTTACTTGCATCTTCTTATGTCATAGGATATCAGCTTAAAGTAAATGAGATGACATCCTTAGGCGTAAAAGGAAAGCTTTTTATCATTTTAATCTCATGTTGTCTCGGAATAGCTTTACTTCCGCTTTCTAATTTATGGTTTCGTCTTATGGACCGCGTCAAAAAAAGTCGCGAAAAAGAATCCTTACAGATTTCTCGTAAAACCTCTTTGAAATTATTCTTTATTTCTTTCGGGATTATATTCGTTTGCTGGATACCTGTTTTTCTGGCATATTATCCTGCTATTATGTCCTATGACTTTCATAGACAATCGCAGGAAGCTTATAGAGGATGGATGTGGTTTACCTCACACCACCCCCTTGCACATACTGCGCTGATTCGGTTCTTTTTTACCATTGGCGAAGCAATCGGTTCTTATCAGATTGCAATGGCCCTTTTCAGCATTATGCAGATGCTGATCCTGTCCTCTGTTTTGGCTTATTCTTGCACTATGATTACACGCCTTACCGGCAAAAAATGGCCTTTCTGGGCATGCACGGCTATGTACGGCTTGCTTCCCATTCACCCCGTTATGGCATTAAGTATGACAAAAGATATTTTATTTACGGCGTTCGTACTTCTTTTCGTCATTTTAATTCTGGAATACAGAATGTCAAAAACCAAGAAAATGCGTATCTTTTTATATATTTCCCTGATTATTACAGGTATGCTGGTAATTATATTCAGAAATAACGCTATTTACGCCTTGGTTCTGTTTACAGTCTTCTACGTTCTTATTTCTAAGAAGCAAAGACTGGCGATTCTAATTCTTTGTGTTGCGTGCATTGCCGGCGGCAGTTTTGCCAAAACAGCTATGTTGAAATCAATGAATGCAATTGAAGGTAGTAAAATTGAAATGTACAGTGTATTTCTTCAGCAAATGTGTCGTTGCGGAAAATATCACGAATTATATTTGACCGAAGAGCAATACAACATACTTTCATACTATATTCCTCAGGAATATTGGGCCGGATACAATCCACCTATCGCAGACAGCTTAAAGTCTGTTATTGCTGTATCTACTTTTGCTTATTGGAAAGAAGATATTCCTCAAATGTTAATAGACTGGGCAACGTTAGGTCTGGCTTATCCTAACGACTATATTGATGCGTTTTTGGTACAAACACAAGGCTATTGGTTTATTGACGATATGACCCATGCAGAAGTTTTAGGGTATGGTGAAGATACTGCATTGGGACTTCTGTATACTTTTAATGCATCCGTATCCAATGTTTTTGAAGGTATTGAATCACACTCCTACTTCCCTTGGTTATTGTCGGTTTATAACAAAATCGTAAATGGTAACAGCTATCAATACTGGCCGATTCTCTCACTTTTATTCAAGCCTGCATTTTATACCTGGTGCTTAATACTCTGTATGATGTCTACCTTTTACTTAAAAGAGAAGAATAAGCTTGTGGTTTATTTGTTCCCGTTTATTTATTTCCTTACACTTTTGTTGGGACCGGTTGTAAACTTCCGTTATATTTATCCGATCGCAGTAACCATTCCTTATTATTTTGGCTGGTTATTTGCGAAAGAAAACTGGAGCAGTTGCTACAAGTCTTTGCCCAAACAACCAAAAGCGGAGAAAAAAGATAATGAAATTGTTTCTGAAACAAACTAACAAAACTGCATATTTGTTGTATACTCCTGCGTTACTTATTTTATTAGCACTGGCTCTTTTAGCATTTCATGATGTGCAAACAGCGCAGGGTGTAGGACTTTACTACGCATATAAAACAGGTTATGCCAATCGATTCCCTTTTGATCTTTTAGTAGATTGTATAGGCGGGTTCTTCATTATAATATTGATTTTAATTCCGGTTATCCTTCTAAAAAAAAGTAAAATCGATTCTGTTTTCAGATTTTCTCTGTTATTTTTTGCAATGGCCTCTTTTATTAATCCGGCCTCTATTGTGCATATTGTTTCCAACTTATGCAACCTCGCAATACGTACATCGTTAGTGAACCGGAATATTGGTGCAGGTCTTATAGATGGATTATCCGGTCCGTTAGAATATTTATGGATTGAATTACCTCTGTTTGCCCTAACTTTGATGATGAATAAGCAAAATAAAAATTACGTTGCAAAAATGTGGAAAAAAATATTCCTGGTGTTTGCTTTCATCTGCTTAATTTGCTTTGTACTGTTTCCTTCTATCGCAGAATACACCTTATTTTTAATGAACTACGCTGTTCTTATTGTAATTTTTGACGAAGCAGAATTGCTTGTAGAAAATTGTCTTTCTAAAAACACTCGCTGTACTAAATATATTTCTCTTCTTATATACGGAATTTTGGGACTGCGAAGCATATACAGAATGGTAGATTTAATGCAACATACCCATATGTAGTCATAAAATATAATCATAAAAACCTCCGTGAATGTCTCAACGGAGGTTTTTGATTTATAAATTATTCTGTTTATAACGCTACACCTTAAACCGATAGCCTACGCCCCATATAGTCTCAATATATTCGGGCTTATCGCTGCTCTTCTCTATTTTTTCACGGATTTTCTTAATGTGCACGGTTACCGTGGCGATGTCACCCACCGACTCCATATCCCAGATTTCACGGAACAAATCTGCCTTAGAGAATACGTGATTGGGGTGTCCCGCAAGAAAAGTTAACAAATCAAATTCCTTAGTTGTAAAAATCTTCTCTTCCCCTTCCACAAACACTCTTCTGGCGGTTTTATCAATGCGAAGACCACGAATTTCAATGACTTCATTCTTATTCTTAACCTGGCCTACCAAACGCTCGTAACGTGAAAGATGGGCCTTCACGCGGGCCACCAGCTCACTGGGACTAAAAGGCTTGGTCATATAGTCATCAGCACCCATTCCAAGACCGTAAACCTTATCCAAATCTTCCTTCTTGGCACTAACCATAATGATGGGAATATTCTTCTGCTCACGAATGGTACGGCATACCTCATACCCTTCCATACCGGGCAACATTAAGTCCAGAATAATCAAATCATATTCATGCTCAAGTGCTTCCTTGGCACCCACTTCACCATCGCCGCAAACTTCGACTTCAAAACCGTTCATTTCAAGGTAGTCGCGCTGTAACTCAGCAATTGCCACTTCATCCTCTATAATTAAAATCTTACTCATTCTTCAGTCCCTCCCTCTTTGGAACCTGTGTCTTCCGACGGATTCTTATTTCCTGACTTCTTTTTACCGCCTTCGCTCTTCTTCGGGGTAAAACGCTCTTTGATTCCTTTTTCATTGATACCGAAACGCTCCAATGATACCTTCTCGGCCTCGGTTTCGATTCGCTTGGCAGTATTCTTAATCATCTTTTCAATCTTGTTAAAAGGTCCGTTCTCTTCCGGTTCTTCCACAACTTCTTCTATGATACACTTACGCAATGTAAAATGAATGGCAAGGCCCTTGCCCTCTTCCCCGGTGGCCCAGATTTCACCGCCGTGCTCTTCCACGATCTTTTTACTGATGGAAAGGCCGATACCGCTACCGCCCTGGGCTGAGTTACGGGAAGCATCCGTACGATAAAACCGCTCAAAAATCTTCTCTAAATCTTCCTTTGGAATGCCTTTGCCGTTATCTTCCATATCAATGCGGACCTGGTTCTTTAAATCCGCCACGTGAATGGAAATGGACGCATCTTCCTTACGGCGATATTTTACACTGTTATTGATAATATTGTTAATCACACGTTTTAACTGCTCGGGATCCGCCCAAATCTTTACTCCGTTCTCTACTTCATTGGTATATTCGAAATGGATTCCCTTCTGCTCTAAATCAAGGCCTACTTCTTCAATACAGTCACCGAAATAATCGGTTACGCTGATTTGATGGAAACGGTACGGGATACTCTTGGCATCCAGCTGGGAATATACGGTTAATTCGTTGATTAACAGGTCCATATCATTCGCTTTGTTGTAAATGGTGCGGATGTATTTATTCATTTTCTCCGGCGTGTCAGCCACACCATCCATAATTCCTTCCACATAACCCTTGATAGAGGTAATGGGCGTCTTTAAATCGTGAGAAATGTTACTGATAAGTTCCCTATTGGTCTTCTCCACCAACGCCTTCTCTTCCGCAGTGCTTTTTAACTGCTTTCTCATAATTTCGAAATTATCAAAAAGGTCCTTAATTTCGCCCTTTTCTTTGGTTACAAGCTCTGTATCCAAGTCTCCTTCAGCAATCTTCTTCATCGCATCTTTTAACTGGTTCATAGGGCGGAACATACTGCGACGCAACCACAGAATAAGAAGGATACCCGTCACCACAAGTACCAGAATCATGGCAATTAACATTGCAGTGACCAAAGCTTCCGACACCATAGTGTTAACCTTGGTTACTAAATAAATGCTACCCTGACTGCCGTCCTCAAAGGTAAACTCCAGCTTCTTAACGAGGCGACGCACATCTTTGAAATAATATTCCAGATTCGTATCTGCGATATCCGTCAACTGATGAATAACCGGATCGTACTGGCTCTCCGCGGAAACGTAATACAGGCTATCTCCCTTTTTTACTACAAGAAAGGCCGAAACTTCACCAAGGCTTTCATCCATCTGTGCAAGGATTTCCTTATTTCCCAATTTAGAAGGGTCACTTAAGGCATACTCTTCTAACGTTTCATAATGCTCATTGATAATTTCATCATAGGCCGACGCAGGATTGGACGCAAACGAAAAACTGATGCTGTCTTCCCCATAAGTATCGCGCATTCCCAACACAACGGTAGCTCCGATGACTAAGTACGCAATGGTGGTCAACAGAATCGGCAAAACCACAATAATGATAAAAGTAATCCACAATTTGGTCTTTAGCTTCATAAAAACATCCCACTCTTGATTTTTCTCTTTTCACAGTATAACATAAACCACAGAACGGCACGGCTTTTTTTTCTAAAATTTTTATAAAAAAGCCATAAAAACCGTTTCCGCTCTTCGTATCTTATACAGATACGAAAGATAGTGTCAAATGACCTATGAAAAAACTGAGCAAAGAAAAAAGGCTCAGAGGAACCTTGAAAATTGCAGATATTTTAGTTTGAGGTAAGCTGCCGCCACCCTTGACAGCACGAAAAAGAACTGCTGTAGGTCAATT
>JAGAQZ010000007.1 GCA_017622505.1 Lachnospiraceae bacterium | reverse complement strand
CACTTTTTCACGATAGGCAAGAAGTGAACCCATAAATACCGTAATCAGGGCAAGAATTATCCAGGTGGTCTGCACCCAGGTTCCGCGTAAGAAATCCGGCCCCACAATATAATAAATCACACGAATCAAAGCAAGAACACCAGCTTTGACAATCACACCGGATAATACGCCGGAGGCCGGCGCAGGCGCAACGGGATGGGCCGTAGGAAGCCATGCATGCATGGGAAACATACCCGCTTTGACACCGAAACCGATGATGGCCACCATTACCGCCGCAAGAATTAAAGTAGGATGCCCGGAAACTTTGGCCATATCCAAGGTACCGCCGGGTGTAAAAGTTAAAGTCGCCGTATTCTGATATAAGAAATAAATCGCAAAAAGCCCCATATAGGCTCCCGCCAATGAATAAAAGATATATTTTAAAGCCGCCATAATGGACTCTTTGGTCTTTGTCTGCATTACCAAAGGGAAGGATAACAAAGTTACCATTTCAAAGAATAAGTACATTGTCACAAGATTTCCCGCAAAATCTAAGCCCTGTAATACGCCATAGGTCATAAGGAAGAAGCCGTAATAGTTCTTTTCGCCTTTCATATAGCGGAAAGAAAAAGCTCCCGCACACACAAAAGCAATGGTTGCCACCCAGGCAAACACCGTACCGACTTCGTCGACGCAGAACATTACAGGAATATTGTCAAGTAACTCAAACAGAACCACAGGCTTACTTGCAACCTCAGACAATAACACATACGCACTGCTCCCTGCCGATAACAGCATAAGAATGCTGAATATAATATGCATTTTAAAATAAGGTCTTTTCGCCCCTTCTTTGGCTCCATAGACGTTCTTTGGCAGAAGCATAAGAAGCAATCCGCCCAAAATGGGTATCAGAATCGGTAATAAAACCATGTAATTCATCACATTAACTCCATTCTTTTCTCTTTGATAACTCTTTTATCCACAAAATTTTATATCTTATCACTAATCACTTATATCCGCCTAACCTTTATCGGAACATAGAAAGTCCGCTTTCAATCAGGCTAACAATGGTGGTAGACCACATACCCAGCACGATATTTAAAATCACAAAGCATACGATGGAAATAACGTACACCGGATTTTTGATTTTCAAGGAAATCGGCTGTTCGTTCTCCACCGGTGAATAAATTCGGATAATGGTCTTCATAAAATAAATTGCATTCAAAATCGTACTGATTGCCAAGGCAATCAAAGTAATCAGCATTTTACTGTCGGCCTGAATTGCCGCCTGGCTAAACAAAAGCTTGCTGACAAAGCCGGAAAACGTAGGAATACCAACCATGGAAAGACCACCAATGGTAAAACCGATACCGGCAATTACATTACGTCGTCCCGCTCCCGTCAAGTCGATAAAAGCTTTGCTGCCACCGGAAGCATCGCGAAGTCCCATTGCGGAAATAAACAACAATGCCTTGGTTGCCGCATGGGAGAAAATGTGGAAGACTGACGCTACCATACCGGCCTCGCTTCCCAAACCGAAGCCCATATAAATGTAACCGATCTGGGCGACGGACGAAAAGGCAATCATACGCATAATGTCGTTTTCACGGATTGCGTCCAAGGAACCGACAATCATACCCAAAACACCGAACACAAACAGGATATTGATGATTTTACTGTCTACAAAGGCATCGAAACCAATGACTCTGTAGATGATTTTTATAACAAGGAATATATATCCCTTGGATACCAAACTTGATAACATTGCCGCCGATGAAATGGTGGAATAACCGTAGGCATCGGGAAGCCAGGAATGAAAGGGATACAAGGCACTTTTAATGGCAAGACCCACGCACAGAAGTGCGATTGCCATAACCAGCGGAATCTGGTATTCACCGTTTACCACAAGTGCAGACACAGACTGCTGAATGTTGCTCATCAACAAGTGTCCGGTCAAATCGTATAAAATACAGATACCGATTAAGAACAAACCGGAACCCAAAAGGCTCATAATCATATAACGGATTGCCGCTTCAATGGTACGTCCGTTCTGAATTACCATAATCAGACCGCAAGCCGCAATGGTATTGATTTCCACGAATACATATGCGGTAAACAAGTCGTTGGTATAAACCATGGCAAGAAGGGAACTTAAGAGAAGATTTGTCATAATAAAATACAAATTATGTCTGCTCTCTTCCACATCCTCATAGAAATGCTTTCTGCCTCCCAAAAGGGATAAAATCATAATCACGCAGAAAAACGTTGCCATCAGGCCCTCCAAAACGCCTGCACGAATTTCGTTACCCCAGGGGGCGGGAAACTTACCCATGGTGTAAACAAAGAAATCGCCCTGACTGACGGTATAGCCCAACACGCAAACTGAAAGCCCCATTACAATGAATAAGACAAACAAATTAACCCGCTTCGCCCATTTTCCGCTTAAGGCAGAGGATACAATAGCTGCCATAATGGAAAGCACAATGGAGAAGGCCGGGAAATTACAAATAAAATCCATTTTATAAGCCCTCCTTACGAAGCTGTGTGGATACTTCATCCAAGTCCAGCGTATGGTATCTTTGGTACATTCTGATGGTCAAAGAAAGCATCAGCGCAGTAACCGATACGGATACTACGATACCCGTAAGCACAAGACCGCTGGGAATCGGATTGATGTAGTTCTCGGCTTCCGTCACACCATTGGCAATAATCGGCGCAACTCTTCCGTCAATATAACCCTTTTGGGCCAGGAAGAGATAAATCGCCGTATCCATAATGTTTAAACCGATAATCTTTTTAATCATATTTTTCTGAAGAAGCAGGTTTGTAAAACCGATGCCGAAAATAATCATGGCAATGACTTCTCCGTAATTTGCTATAAAATTAGGTCCCATTTTATAAACCTCCTCGCTTAAACAGCGCGTAGAACGAATAAACCGTACATGCTACTTCCGAACCTACAAACAGGTTAATGAAGAAAATCATACCCGCACTTAAGATATTGCCGGGCGTTCCCAAAGGAAAAATATTAGGAATGCCGTTGGCCCCTGTATAAAAGTAGTAGGTCATAATGCAACCGTATAAAATTAAGGCTGTAATTTTAATGCATTTATATACTTTCTCGTTAAAAAACTTACGTATCTTCTCGGCACCGAAAGCACTGCTGTAAAGAATCAGGCCGGAACCGATAATCGCACCGCCGGAAAAACCGCCACCGGGAGACAAATGTCCGTTTACAATAACATAAAAGCCAAAAATCATAAGGACAGGCACGATGATTCTTGCCACATACTGCAGGATTTTATCATCCTTAGGTTCTAAGTTCTTCGGGAGATTTTTTAACTTCTCTTCGCTGACCATCAAAAGGATCATAACGCAACTGGACGCGATGAAAAGAACGCAGGTCTCACCAAAGGTATCAAAGCCTCGGTAATTTAGAATCATACCGGTTACCGTATTGATTACACCGGTTTCTGCGGTTCCCTGCTCCACATAACGTTCTGCCACTTCATTAACACTGGGATTGTCAGGACTTCCTGCCTTGGGCAGGTAAGATGCACATAAAACAAGCGCAATCATAATCACGGAACATAGCACTACCGCACTGACACGATACGCACCCTGGAAAAATTTAATCTCCTTGTTATGGTCAATATCATAGATTTTGTCGTGAAGCTTAATATGATCGATTTCACGTTTTCTTACCTGAATCGGAAACTCGTGAAACTCTTCCTGCACCTTCATTTCCACATTGTCAATATACGGGTCTTTTTCTCCCGCCAACCACTGCCAGAAACGAAAGGAAGAAGTTTTTTCATACTCATTTTGCGAACGCAACTTACTCATGAGTCGTCTCCTCCTTTCCGGTTACACTCTCACTTTCGGGCGGAGTAGGGCCTTCCTCGGCAACCATAGCATCGATGGTTTT